>RFJD01000125.1 GCA_003695015.1 Verrucomicrobiota bacterium
GGCGGCCCGGGTGCGGGCGCGCCCGCGCAGCAACCGACCGAGACCGATCGTCAACTCGCCCAGAAAGGCGAGCACATCGACGACGGCGGTCCAAGCGGCCTGGGCCTTGTCGGCGAGCCACCTCCAGGGAGTCAACGCCGGTGGCGCCGGGGGCGGTTCGGCTTCCGGCACCGCCCGTGCCAAGGCCAGCAGCCGGGACACACCGTCCGGCAGGCCGCGCAGTTCCACCCGGCCGCCCTGCTTTTCGACCTCCTCGATGAACCCGGCCAGGAAACCGCTCAACGCCGTGTCCCAGGCGGCGATCCGGTCCGCTTGCACGATCACCGTTCCGCCGGAGGTCCATCCGGCTTCGGCCAGCGTCGCGGCCGGATCGGGCACGCCGCGTTCGGTCCGCCAATCGCCGGCCAGCCGCAACACCGCCCCAGCCGGGCCGGTTTCCCAGCGGCATTCGGGTGGCGGGTTTGGCGGCGTCATGCGCAGCGAGCTTAACGGGGCCGGTTGGGGACGGCAACCGCCGGCGGGACCGGTCGGTAAGCCGGGCGGTCCGCGGTCGCGCGGTAGGCCGGCCGGATGGCATTGACAGTGTGCCGGCGGGGCGGGCATTTGGACGGCGTGGAGCGGCTGCCGTTGGTGGTGCATGAGGACGACGACCTGCTGGTGATCGACAAGCCGGCCGGTTGGAACACCCATGCCCCCAATCCCTGGGCGGGCGAGGGCGTTTACGAATGGCTGCGCGATCGCGAGCCGCGTTGGGCCTCGCTGGCCATCCTTCACCGGCTCGACCAAGCCACCTCCGGCCTGCTGGTTTTCGGCAAGACGCCGCGCGCCAACCGCTCCCTGACCCGCCAGTTCGCCGAAGGCCGCGTCCGCAAGCGCTACCTGCTGCTCACCGACCGTCCGCCCTTGGGCGAGCCCCGGGTGATCCGTCAGGCCATCGTCCGTGCGGGTCCGCGTTACCAAGTGGCCGAACCGGCCGCCGGCGGCCAGCCGGCCGAGACCCGGTTCGAACCGGCCGGTCGGGAGGGACGCTGGACCCGATTGGCGGCCGAACCCCGGACAGGCCGCACCCATCAGATCCGCGTCCATGCGGCCTGGGCCGGTTTTCCGATTCTGGGAGACACGCTTTATGGCGGGTCGCCGTTCGGCCGCGTCTGCCTCCATGCGGCTGAATTGGCCTTCCGGCATCCCGCGGACGACCGGGAGGTTCGCTTTCGCTCCGAACCGGACTTCGAAACGCCGCCGCATCGGGCCCGCCGCCGGGCGATCATCGACCCCGCCGAAACCGACGCCTTCCGGCTGATCCACGGCGAACCGGACGGCTGGCCGGAGTGGCAGGTGGACCGGTTGGGAGGATGGCTGCTGGCCGTTTCCGAAACGGACGGCCCGGGCGCGGCAGACCTTGCCCGGCTGGAGGAACTGGCCCGCGCGGAGAAGGCCGCCGGCGTGTATCACCGCCGCCGGGAACGCCACGTCCGCGAACGCCGCCCGGAAGAGGTGCGGCCGGAACCGGTTTTCGGTCGGGCGGCCGAGGGGCCGGTGTGGGTTCGCGAGAACGGGCTGCGGTTCCGCCTGGACTTCGGCCAGGGCTACTCGGTCGGGCTTTTCCTCGATCAGCGCGACAACCGGCGCCGCTGGTTGACCCGGCACGTGGCCGCCGGGTTCGGCCCGCTGCGACCGAAGGCGGGGGCGGCCCGGTTGTTGAACCTGTTCGCCTACACTTGCGCCTTTTCGGTGGCGGCGGCGGCGGGCGGTTGGGAGACCACCAGCCTGGACCTCTCGCGGGGTTATCTCGAGTGGGGCCGGGAGAACTTTCGCGCCAACGAACTCGATCCGGCCCAACACGACTTCATTTACGGCGACGCGCTCGACTGGCTCAAACGCCTCGCCCGGCGGGGGAGGCGCTTCGAGGCCGTCATCTTGGATCCGCCGACCTTCTCGACCAGCAAGCGGGGGGTGTTCCGGGCGGAACGGGACTATCCGGCGTTGGTCGAGGCGGCGTTGGGCGTGTTGGCGCCCGAGGGGGTGTTGTTCGCCTCGACCAACGCGGGCGGGCTGACGCCGCCAGCGTTCGTGGACCGGGTGACGGAAGCGGTTCGGGCCGCCGGTCGTCGGGTCTTGGCGAGTCACTACGCGCCCCAGCCCCCGGATTTCCCGATCACGCCCAAGAGTCCGCCCCACCTGAAGAGTTTGTGGCTGCGGGTGGGGTGACGGGTGAAGGGTGACGGGTTGAAGGGTGATGGGTTGAAGGGGAGGAATGCCTCGCGACCAGGCGAATCCGTTTGGTTGCCTTGGTTGTGGGGCGGGCGTCTTGCCTGCCTTGGCCATGGACGTTGGGAGCTTGGATGCCACTGTTTTTTGAGGGGCCGGGCCCCCGGCCATTGGAAAGCGGCAGAGGGCTGCCGCAGTCCACAGCAGAAACTGGCCACAGGCAGGCCGCAAGGCCGCCCCACATGGACCACATTGGGCTGGGCAATGGACCGCGAGCGCGATTGAATCCGTGTCCGCCATGAATCAGACGGGTCCTTCCTCCGGTTTGGAAGTCATCGACTTGCGCAGCGACACGCTGACCAAACCGACCACCGGCATGCGGGCCGCCATCGCCGCCGCCGAGGTGGGCGACGATGTCTTCGGCGAAGACCCGACCGTCCAGCGTCTCGAAAAGCGGGTGGCCGAAATCCTGGGGAAGGAGGCGGCCATGTTCGTGCCTTCCGGGTCGATGAGCAACCAAGTCGCCATCCGCACCCACACCCAGCCGGGCGACGAGATCCTGGTGGACGAGACGGCCCATGTGGCGTTGTACGAGGCCGGGGCGCCCGCGGCGTTGTCGGGGGTGATGTGCCACTACCTGCGCGGCGATCGGGGAAGGTTCACCGGGGCGGATGTGCGGGCGGCCATCCGGCCGGCCAATGTCCATTTTCCGCCGACCCGGCTGGTGGTGGTCGAGAACACCTCCAACCGCGGCGGCGGCAGCGTCTGGACCCTCGATCAAGTGCGGGACGTCGCCCAAACGGCGCGCGAGCTGGGCCTGCGACTGCACATGGACGGCGCCCGGCTTTGGAATGCCTGCGTGGCGACCGGGGTGTCCGAGGCGGAGTACGCGGCGGAGTTCGACTCGGTCAGCGTCTGTTTCTCGAAAGGGTTGGGCGCGCCGGTGGGTTCGGCCTTGGCGGGCTCTGCCGGGTTCATCGCCCGGGCCCGGCGGTTCCGGAAGATGTTCGGGGGCGGGATGCGGCAGGCGGGGATTCTGGCGGCGGCGGCTTTGTACGCCTTGGAACATCACCGCAGCCGGCTCAAGGAGGACCACGCCAATGCGGCCCTGCTGGCGCGCGGTCTGGCGGGCTTGCCCGGAATCCACCTCGACCCCGCCACGGTCGAGACGAACATCGTCATCTTCGACGTGGCCGGGGACCATGCGGCTCGTTTCGTGGAACGGCTCGAAACGGTTGGCGTGCGGATGCTGGCGGTGGGGCCGGGACGGGTCCGCGCCGTGACGCACCTGCACATCAGCGAGGCGGACATTCAGGAGGCGTTGGAGCGGATCCGACGGGTGTGGCCGCCGCAGGGGTGAGGCGGGACACAACAGCCCGGGAGCGGACGGGCCCGGCAGGAGGCGCTCAGGCGGCGGGCGGCGTGAGCGGCGTCGAAGGGGGCCGGGGATCGGGCGCCGGCGTCGATTGGTCGCTGTTTTCCGGCGCCGGGTCGGACGCGGGCGCGGGCGGTTGGTCCGGGGCGGGGGACGTGTTTTCGGCCGGAGTGCCGGCGGCGGTTGGCGGGGCGTCGGCGGGTTCGGCCTGCCACTTGAGGCCGGCGGCTTGGAGGCGCTCCAACACTTCCTGAGCCAGCACTTCGTAGGCGGCGGTCGCGACGCTGTACGGGTCGTAGTCGATGATCGCCTTGCCGTGGCTCGGGGCTTCGGCCAAGCGGGTGGTCCGCGGGATGACGGTTTCGAAGACCAGGTCGCCGAAGTGCTCGCGGACGTCGGCGGCGACCTGCGGGGAGAGCTTGGTGCGGGCGTCGTGCATGGTCATGACGAAGCCCAGGATGCGGAGGTCCGGGTTGGCCCCGGAGTCGCGGATCTGTTCGACCAAGCGGGTGATCATCGAGATGCCCTCGAGG
Source organism: Verrucomicrobiota bacterium (assembly GCA_003695015.1). GTDB lineage: Bacteria > Verrucomicrobiota > Verrucomicrobiia > Limisphaerales > J093 > J093. The sequence goes on from RFJD01000125.1 coordinate 4,117, forward strand.
GCGTAGTACTCGCATTGAACCGGCACCAACAGCCAGTCGGCCGCGGCCAGGCTGTTGAGGGTGAGCAGGCCGACGGAGGGCGGGCAGTCGATCACCACGATGTCATGACGCGGCGCTTGGCGCAGGGGCTCCAAGGCGAGGCGAAGCCGCAGCAGGTAGTCGTCGAGCTGCGGCAGTTCGACCTCGACGCCGCACATGTCGATCTCGCTGGGGACGAGGTCGAGTCGCTCGTACGCGGTGGGCTGAATGCGGTCGGCCAGCGACTCCGCCCCCAGCAACGCCCGGTAAGCGCTCCGGCCTTCGGTTTTCTCGAAGCCCAGACCGCTGGTGGCGTTCGCCTGCGGATCGAGGTCGATGAGCAAGACCCGCGGCCC
>RFJD01000578.1 GCA_003695015.1 Verrucomicrobiota bacterium
AGCCCGCCCCGTTCTTCCGGGTGCGTCCGGAGGTGATGCTGGTAGGCGTCCCGCTCGAACAAACTCGGCGCCAGGGCATGCCGTCCCTCGCGATCCAGCCAGTGCGGCAGAACCTTGGCGATCCGCCCGCCGCTCGGTCCGGCGCATCCCGCTGCCAGCAGGACCAGCGCCGTGGCCAGCGTCATCGCCCAACCCCGCCGTTGTCGCGCTCCGTGCATGCCCGGATGTTTCCCGCAGCCCATCGCTTCGCCAAGGCGATTCCGGCTCACCCTCAGTCGCTCCGGCGGGCGGCGGGCGGCGCCGGAATGGGCCACTGCACCGGAAACTCCTCCTGCGCCTCCGCCTCCTGTTGTTTCCGCCGCCACTTCAGGTGGCGGTCGTGATGCACCCCGCCCATTTCCAACAGCTTGTCCATGCCCAGGACCAGGTCGGCCCGCCGGCTGCTGGTCAGGGAATACTCGTCCCGGAGGAAAATCGCCTCCTCCGGACAAACCTCCTCGCACAAGCCGCAGAAAATACACCGGAGCATGTTGATCTCGAACTCCAGCGGCGTTTTCTCGGCGTTGGGGCGGTCGGCCCGCGGCCCGTCCGGCCCGGGCGGGGTGATCCGGATGGCCCGCGGCGGACAAACGAATTCGCAAAGCTGGCAGGAAACGCACTTGGTGTGGCCGTCTTGGTCCCGCACCAAGGCCGGCGCGCCGCGATACCCCTCCGGCACCGCCCACCGCTGCTCCGGGTACTGCATCGTCACCTTGCGGCGGAAGAAATGCCGCAATGTGATCCGCAAGCCGGAAAGAATGGCCCGGATGTACAGGCGGTCCAGCAAGCCGGGTTGGGGACGGGAAACGATCATAACGCCTGAAACCACAAGACCAGGGCGGTCAGAAACACGTTCGCCAAGGCCAGCGGCACCGCCCGTTTCCACCCCAGGTGCATGAGCTGGTCGTACCGGAACCGCGGCAACATCCAGCGCGTCCAGATGAACACCAGCAGGACCGCGAACATCTTCGCCAGAAAAACGCCGATGTGCATCACCCCCTGCCACCAGGTGCCGGCCGGCTGGTCCAGCCCCCACCAAGGCAGGCTCCAACCGCCCAGGAACAACGTCACGATCAGCGCCGACACCGCCACCATGTTCGCGTACTCCGCCAGAAAGAACATGGCGAACCGGATCGAGCCGTACTCGACGTTGTAGCCGCCCGCCAGCTCCTGCTCGGCCTCGGGCAGGTCGAACGGAAGCCGGTTGGTCTCCGCAAAAGCCGCCGCCAGGAAGATGAGAAACGCCAGCGGCTGCCGGAAGATCATCCAGTGGAACAACCCGCCGCTCTGCGCCGCCACCACCTCCCCGAGGTTCAGGCTCCCCACCAACAGGAACACCGGCACCACCGAAAGCCCCATCGCCACCTCGTACGAAATCACCTGCGCACTGGACCGGATCCCGCCCATGAATGGGTACTTCGAGTTGGCCGCATAGCCCGCCAGCACGATCCCGTACACCCCCAGCGACACCACCGCGAAGCTGAACAGGATCCCGATGTTCAGGTCCGCCAGCACCATCGGCTCGCTTCCGAGAACCGACCCGAACGGGATCACGGCCACGGTGACCATGCTGGGGATCATCACGATGGCCGGCGCCAGCCAGAAGTACCCCTTCCGCACGTGGGCCGGGGTGAACTCCTCCTTGAGGAACGCCTTGATGGCGTCGGCCACCGGCTGCAACAGCCCCCACGGCCCGGTCCGGTTCGGACCGATGCGGTCCTGGATGAATGCACACACCTTGCGCTCCACGTACACCGTGTAGGCCACGATGGTCAGCAACACCAACGAGACCACCGTCACCTTGGCGAGGCTGCGCAACAGGAACTGGACTTCGTTTTCCATGGCGATGCGGTCCCGGCCGGCCTCAAAGTTCCACCGTCACGCCTTGATCCCCCAACCGCTCCCACGACAGCCCCCGCAACGCGGGCGTGGCGGCCGCCAGCTCGCCGAACAACTCCCGCGCCCCGTGCGACGGCCGGCGTCCCGTCAACCGCCCCAATAACGCCGCCAGCCACTCCGCCTCCGGACGCGCCTCCCCCGGCGGACGCACCGCCCGCCGGAACCGTTGCACCCGCCCGTGCGCGTTGATGAACGTGCCCGTCTTCTCGAAATGACCGCAGCCCGCCAACACGTAATGGGCGCGCTCGACCGTGGGGGTCGGGAAGAGGTCGCCGACGATCAGGTTCTCCAACCGGTCCAGCCAGCCCTCGGGCAGTTCCAACTCCGGCCGCGTCAGGTCCTCGCCCACCACGATCAACGTCCGGATCCGCCCCGCCTCCACGTCGCCGGCCAGGTACGGCAGGTTGATCCCCACCTCGGTGAAGCAGACCCCCAGCACGCGCGCGCCGTTGCTGTTCGGGTTGCGGTCCTCGTGCAGCAACAGGTGGTCCGGCTCGCCCGTCCGGGGCACGCAATCGGTCCGCGCCTCCAGCCAGGCCGCCAAGCGTTTGACGAGCCAGAGCTCCTCGTTGGACAGCCGGGCCGAAGCCACAATGGCCGCCGAACGCTTCGGCGCCGACCGCAACACCGCCGCCACCTCGTCGAGCACCGCCCCCCAGTCCGTCGCCCCCGTCCGCCGGCTCAGCGGCCGGGTCAACCGATCCTCCCGGTGGACCCAGCGGTAGTTCAACCGGCCGTAATCACACATCCATGCCGAGTTGACCGCGTCGTTCCGCCGGGGCGTCAGCCGGTAAATCCGGTCCTGCCGCGACCCCACCACCACGTTGCAGCCGGTTCCGCAGGAAGCGCAC
>RFJD01000018.1 GCA_003695015.1 Verrucomicrobiota bacterium
GTGCGGTAGCCCGCCTCGCGCAGGGCCTCGGCCAGCGTGACGTCGGCGTGGTCGAGGTTGTGGCGGTAAAGGGCGGGCAGCAACGGCGTGTTGCGCCTCCACTGGCGGCCTTGGGCGGCGCCGATCCATTCGGTGATGCCGTGCCGGGCGGTGAACTTGCCGGTCATGATGCTGGCCCGCGAGGGGCTGCAAACCTGGCAGGTCGCGTAACCCCGCGTGAACCGCATGCCGTTGCGGGCGATGCGATCGATGTGCGGACTTTCGTAGAACGTGCTGCCCTCGACGCTCAGGTCGCGCCATCCGAGGTCGTCGGCGAGGATGAAGACGAAGTTGGGCCGCCGGGCGGACGGCTCGGCAGCGGGGGGGGCCGGTTTCGCGGCGGTGCCCACGGGGCAGCCGACGGCCACGGCGAGCAGCGCCCCGACAGCCCACAACGCACGCGGTCGCCGCCGGACTCGTTCCCTTCCCTCGCGACGCCGGATCGCGCCAAAGGTCTCAGTCACGCCATGTGGTTTCATCGGACGGAAGCCTACCCACCGCCCCGAAAGGCCGGAAGGATTTTCCCCGACGACCCGACCTTCCGACGAGCCGGGGCGCCGGCAGCCCGCCTCAAGCGACCTTCACCGCCGCCGCCTGGGCCTGCAGCGCCAGCTCGATGGCTTTGAAGGTGTGCTCCTGCGGCATGGCGTTTTCGGTGCGGTTCAGACAATCCAGGATCAGTTGCCCGAAGTACGGGAACCCAACCTGCCCGTGGACCGCGAAGCGATGTTCGCCCTTGTGGTCCACCAGATAGACTTGGTCGCCCTCCGGGTCCCGCGCCACGTCGAGGTACTTGCGCAGCTCGATGTAGCCGTCGGTGCCGAGGATGAAGGTGCGTCCGTCCCCCCAGGCGCCCAGGCCGTCGGGGGTGAACCAGTCCACCCGGAAGTAGAACGTCGCCCCGTTGTCGGCCACCAAGGTGGCGTCGCCGAAGTCCTGGAACTCCGGGTGCTGCGGGTTGTGGTAATTGGCGATCTTGCTGTGGAGGACACGGGCGTCCTTGGCGCCGGTGTAGTGGAGGAACTGCTCGATCTGGTGGCTGCCGATGTCCACCAGGATGCCGCCGTAACAACGCGGATCCCAAAACCACGCGGGCCGGCCGGCCGCCCCCAGCCGGTGCGGTCCCAGTCCCAACACCTGCACCACCCGCCCGATGGCGCCGTCCCGGATCAGCTTTTCCGCATACACCGCCGCCTCGACGTGCAGTCGCTCGGCGTAATAGACGGCGAAGATCCGGCCCGTTTCGGCCACCTTGCGCCGGGCTTCCTCCAACTGCTCCATCGTGGTGAAGGGCGGTTTGTCGGTGAAGTAGTCCTTGCCGTGGTCCATCACCCGGCAGCCGAGCGGACCGCGATCGCAGGGAACCGGGGCGCTGGCGATAAGCTTCAGCTCCGGATGCTCCAGCACTTCCTCCTCGCAACGCGCCACCTTCACCCCGGGGTAGGTCTGGCGGAAGCGCTCCACTTTGGCGGGGTCGGGGTCGTAAACCATGACCAGCTCCCCCCCGGCTTCGATCAACCCATTGCACTGGCCGTAGATGTGGCCGTGATCCAACCCGATGACCCCGAAACGGAATTCGCCCGGCCCGCAAACCGGTTGGGCCTTGCCCTTCGGGGCGTAGTTCATGCCGTCCGCTTTTTGCGTGCTCATCTCGGAGAACGAAGCTTACCCATGCCGCCCGCGCGGATCGACCCGGAAAGCCGGTTCGCCCGGTCGCACGCTCCCACGACACCGCCCGCCAGGGCACGGAGACCCGGCCCGCCTCGCTATTCGCCCATGAACGCCGCCAAATCCACCACGCTCCCGGCCAACGCCAGCACGTGGTCCGGCTCCAACGTCACGTCCGGGGCCGGCACCGGGGTGAACTCGACGACCTCCTCCTGGCCGGCCTCGTTCCTGCGGACCCGCTTCAAGGCCACCAGGTTGAGCCGGTGACGCCGGCGCAGGTCGAGCTCCCGGAGTGTCTTGCCCACCATGCCCTCGGGCGTCTGCACCTCCACCACGCTGAATCCCTCGGCCAGTTCGAAGTAACTCTTGATGTTCGAGATGGTCAGCCGCTGGATCAGCAGCCGGGCCGCTTCCTCCTCGGGATTGAACACCTCGTGGGCGCCCACCGCCTCCAACACCCGGCGGTGGTCGGCCGAACTCGCCCGGGCCAGGATCCGCGGCACGCCCAAACTGCGCGCATGCACCACCGCCAATACTTGGGATTCGAAGTGATCGCCGATGGCCGCCACCACCGCGTCCATCTGCTCCAGGCCCTGCGCCTCCAGCGCCTCCCGTTGCATCACGTCCAACTGGACCGCCACGGCCACTTGGTCCTTCACCGCCGCCACCCGGGCCATGCTCTTGTCCATCGCCACCACTTCGGCCCCGGCCCGCGCCAACCCCGTCGCCAGCGCCCGGCCGAACTCGCCCAAACCGATGATCGCGCATTTCATGGTTCTTTCCTCGCCTTCGGGGGCAAACCGCGCCTTCTCATCCCGATCAGCCCACCAGCAAATCCTCCTGCGGATACCGCCAACGGGCCGCCGGCGCGCCCCGGAAGACCGCCAGCGCCAACCCCAACGGCCCCACCCGCCCGATGAACATCAGCGCACACAACACCAACCGCCCCATGGCGTCCAGCCGGCCGGTGATCCCGGTGGACAACCCCACCGTGCTCAGAGCCGAGACCGTCTCGAACGCCAGATCCCGCAGCGGAATGGCCGGATTCGTCCATGCCAGCAGGAAACATCCCAGACCCGCCGCCGCCACGTACAGCACGAACACGCTCAACGCCGCGTGCACGACCCCGGCCGGCAGGGCCCGCCCCTGCACCTCCACCTCGCGCCGGCCCGACACCATGGCCCGCAGGGTCAAGACCAACACCGCCAGGGTCACCGTCTTGATGCCGCCGCCGGTCGAAACCGGGCAGGCCCCCACCACCATCAGCGCCATCAGCACCAGCAGGGTGGCCGGTTGCAGCGAACCGATGTCCACCGTGGCAAAACCGGCGGTCCGCGCCGTCACCGATTGAAAAACCGCTCCCCACAACCGCTCCGGCCACGACATCCCGGCCAGGACTCCGCCCGCTTCCAACCAGCCGAACAGCGCCGCGCCGGCCACGATCAGGATCGCCGTGGTCGCCAACGCCAGGCGGCTTTGCAGGGCGAGCCGACGCCACCACTGCCAGCGCCACCGGCGGGCCAGCGGTCCCCGCCTCCACCGGGTTTCCTTCACCGCCCGCAACACATCCGCCACCACCGGAAACCCCAGACCGCCCAAGACGATCAACCCCGTCATCACCGCCAGCACCGCGCCCTCCGCCCGCCAAGGGGCCAGGCTCTGGTTCGACAGCCCGAAGCCCGCGTTGCAAAAAGCCGACACCGCGTGAAACACGCACCAACCCAGCCGCGCCGCGCCCTCTCCCACCCCGGGCCACCAGAGGTACAGCAGGCCGGCCCCTGCCGCTTCCGCCGCCACCGTGAACCCCACCATCACCCGCACCAACCGCCGCCATTCCGCCAGGCTGCGGGCGTTGACCAGATCGCGAAACACCGCCCAGTGCGACACCGGCACCGCGCGCGACGCCGCCGCGGCCACGAACGCCACGAACACCATGATCCCCAGTCCGCCCACCTGCATCAGGCCCAACACGATCCCCTGGCCCAACGCGCTCAGGGCCGTCCCCGTGTCCACCACCGTCAAGCCGGTCACACACGCCGCGCTCGTCGCGGTGAAGAGCGCGTCCAGAAAACCGAGCGGCGCCTGGGGGTCGGCCGAAGCCCGCGGCAACAACAACAGCAGCGTCCCGCCCAAAATCAGCAACCCAAACGAACCGGCCAGGATCACCTCCGGCCGTTGCACCCGCCCCAACAGCCGGGTTTGGGCCCGGAGCAGGTGCAACCCCACGTGGGCCAGCAGAAACAGCTCGATCGCATCCCGCCAGACGGCGCGGCTCGATTCGGCCTTCAACCACCGCACCAGGCCGGCCACCGCCTCGGGGGCCAGCCAGAGCCCCAGCAACCCCAGCCCCAGCCCGACGGTCACCAACAACTCCGGCAGGCAGGTCCGCCACAACCCGGGCTTCCGGCCGTGCCGGACCACCAGCATCACCCGATCGAGCCCGAACAACGCCGCCAAGACGACGATGACTTCATCCACCACCCAACCCGCCGCCGCCGGCAACTCGAAACCCTGTCGGGCCGCCAACGCCGCCGCGCCCAGCCACGACACGGCCGTCAACCAGCCCCGGGGCAGGCCGGTGGGCACGGTCCGCGGAACGATCAGGGGCGGTTGATCCGAAACATCCATGGCAGAAAAAAGGCGTGGGCAAGAGAACTCCCGGCGGCGGCCACCGCGACTCAACCCGCTCCGGCCAGGGCGCTCCCGTCCCGCCGCTCCCCGCCCGGCCCTCCCCCGGACCGCTTGCGCACCCGCAGGTTCAACGCTTCCACGAACGTCGAAAACGCCATCGCGAAGTAGATGTACCCCTTGTTGATGTGCTGACCAAGCCCGTCGGCCACCAACACCACCCCCACCAGCAACAGGAAACTCAGGGCCAGCATCTTGAGGGTCGGATGCGACTCGCTGAAACGGCTGACCGCGCCGGCAAAGAACATCATCAAGCCCACGGCGATGACCACCGCCGCGATCATCACTCCCAGCCGTTGGGCCATGCCCACCGCGGTGATCACCGAATCGAGCGAGAAGACAATGTCCAGCAGCATGATCTGGACGACGATCCCGGCGAAACCCGCCCGCGGGCGCGCCTCGGGATGACGGCCTTCCCCCTCCAGCTTGTCGTGGATCTCCCGCGTGGCTTTGGCGATCAGAAACACGCCGCCCAGCAGCAGGATCAGGTCCCGACCCGAAAACGGATGACCGAACAGCCGGAAGAGCTCGCTCTTCAGCCCCATGATCCAGGAGATGGCCAGCAGGAGCAGAATCCGCATCAACATCGCGGCCAACAGCCCCGCCCGTCGGGCGGCTTCCTGGCGTGCGGCGGGCAGTTTGCCCACGAGAATGGCGATGAAGATGATGTTGTCGATGCCCAGGACGATCTCCAGCGCGGTGAGCGTCAACAGGCTGACCCAGATTTCCGGTTCGAAGATCCAGTTCATCGGTTGCCGGCCGTTTGATGAACCCCGCGGGCCGGCGAGGCAATCGCAAACCGCGCTGCCCACCCACGTCCACACAGCCAAGCCGCTGTCCTACCGCCCGGTTCCATCTCCTCCATTGGCGCCCGGCTGAGGCCCTGGCTCGTCCGCCGCGCCGCCTTTGGGCAGGTTCCTACCCTCATCAGCAAACGGGACACCCTCTGGCTGAAGAGCCGCCAGCAGGCATGCCGACGAGCCCGCCCTCCCCGCAGAACCCGCGCTCGATCCGCTCTTGGCCGTACACCCCGAGGCCGTCTGACGGTTCTGGACACCTTGTCTTGATGAATGGCTCGCAACCCCTGTCCTGCTGCCAGTCCCCCCGCTGCGGTCCCGGTTGAAACCACCACACCACCAAGCCTTCACTGGCACGCTGTTGTCATCATGATGCTGTCAAAGAACCCTTTGTAATGGGGTCTAGTCCGGATTGCCAGCCCTGCCCCGGCGAGCGGTGTATGCCCATCCGCACAGCATGGCGGCGAGCAGCAGCCACCATTGCCGAAGCACCACCATGTTATATACGCCGTGGTACAATACACAGTTCCACGTACGATGCGTGAACTCACGAATAAGGCACAACATGACTCCTCCGACCAAGAAAGACGCGGCCGCAACGGGATCATGCA
>RFJD01000579.1 GCA_003695015.1 Verrucomicrobiota bacterium
GCAGCGACCAGGTCTGGACGCGGCTTTTCGATTTCGGCGGGATCAACGGCACCGTCGGCCGCAACTACATCATGTTCACCCCGCATTCCGGCCCGGGGGACCACCGTCTGTCCATCTCCGATGCCGATCCCGGTTACAACCACGAGGAATTGGTCATCCTGCCCGGGACGCTCGATGACAACATCCCCCACCACATCGTGGCGGTGTTCAAACCCTCCGAAGGTTGGATGGCCGTCTATGAGGACGGCGTTCTGGTGGGCGCCAACACCCAGATCACCATCCCGCTCTCCGCCATCGCCCCCGACAACTGCTTCATCGGGCGTTCGCTCTATGCGCCGGACGGTTGGGTCACCATGGACCTGGACGAGCTGCGCATCCACGACAAGGCCCTGACCGCCGCCGAGGTGGCCGCCAGCCTGGTCAATGGACCGGACCTCGTGAACTACGACCCGGGCGAGCTGCTCTCGGTGCAGGTCAACCTCCCGGCCCAGGTGCTCGAAGGCGCCCGCGTGACCCCGGAACTCACCGCCAATTACGCCGCCGCCGGCGCCGTGACCCTCGGGCCGAAGGAAGCCACCCTGACCTCTTCCGATCCGTTGATCTTGGAAGTCCAGGCGGACGGTTCGTTGGTGGCCCGCGGAACCGGCACCGTCACCGTGACGGCGGATGTCAACGGGGTCACCGGCACGGCCACCGTCACCGTCCAGCCCAATCCCGCCGTGCTCGCCCATCGCTGGAGCTTCAACGAACCGGCCGGCTCCACCACCGCCAAGGATTCGGTGGGCGGCGCCGACGGCACCCTCTGGCCCTCCCAGGACGGCAGCCGGCAGGTCACCTTCGACAACGGCAAGGCCGTCTTCCCCGGCGGCGTCAGTTACACCGACGCGGCTTACATCGATCTGCCCGACGGCATCATCTCCTCGAAGAAGAATATCACCATCGAGGTCTGGACCACTTGGAACGGGCCGGCCGGCTCCTACTGGCAGCGGATCTTCGACTTCGGCAACAGCCAGAAAGGCGACAACCCCCACAACTCGGGCAACGGCACCGGCGGTCTGTTCCTCACGCCCTTGGGCGCGGCCGGCAACCCGGACGGCGTCCAGTACAACGCCGGCCCCACCGGCTTCGCGGGCGAGCAGTTCCTCACCGGACCCGAACCCCTCCCCGTGGGCCAGCCGCTCCATATCGTCTGCATCTACGCGCCGGACCTGAACAGCTCCCAGCTCTGGATCAACGGCCGGTTGATCGCCTCGGCCCTCGCCCCCTGGCAGCTCTCGGAGCTTCAGGACCAAAACAACTGGCTGGGCGCCTCCCAGTGGAACGACCCGCCTTACAACGGCACCATCGACGAGCTCCGCATCTACGAAGGCGCCCTGAGCGAGCTGGAAATCATCCTCAACGAGCAGGCGGGCCCGGACCAACTCCCGCCCAGCCCCGGCTTGCTCCAATCCGTCAGCCTCCAAGTGCCGAAGCTGTTCCTCGGCAACCCGGACCCGGCCTACGCCGAGTTGCTCGCCGATTACGAAAACGTCCAGGACGTGAACGTCAGCGGCCTCTCCGGCTCGAAGTTCTCTTCCTCCGATCCCGGCGTGTTCACCGTCGATGACGACGGCGGCATGCTCCCCGTCAGCCTCGGTACCGCCACCCTCACCGCCACCTTCCAAGGCCAGGAGGTGACCGCCACCGTCGAGGTCGTGGCGCCCACGGCCCTGAGCCTCACGGCGCCCTCGCCCCTCCCGGCCGGCGGCATGCCCCAAGGGATCGAATTGACCGCCACCTACCCGGGCGACCTCACCGCCAACGCCGCCGCTTTCCAAGGAGTCACCTACAGCTCCTCCAACCCGGACGTGGCCACCGTCGATCCCGCCACCGGGGCCATCCTGCCGGTCGGCCCCGGGACGGCCACCATCACCGCCAACTACGGCGGCCTCGAGGCCAGTGCCCAGGTGCAGGTGCAACTGCCCGAGGGCTACCAGCCGCCGACCCTCATCCACCGCTACACCTTCGACGGCGCGCCCGGCTCGACGGTGGTCGAGGACGTCGTGGGCAACGCCGACGGCGAACTCGTCAATCCCAGCGCCGATTCCACCTTCACCGGCACTGGCCGCCTGAAACTCCAGGGCGGGCCATGGAACGACGTCATCCAGTCCGGCTACGTCAACCTGCCCAACGGCATGTTCTCCTCCCTGACCAGCGTCACCATCGAGGGCTGGATCAACTGGGCCGGCCCCGCCAGCTCGAGCTGGCAGCGCATCTTCGACGTCGGCCGCAACTCCGCCGTGGACGAGTTCGGCAACCCCATCGAGGACGTCTATGCCAACCCCGGCGTCAGCTACATGTATCTGACGCCACGTTCGGGCGACAACACCTTGCGCTTCGCCATCAAGCAGGGCACCGGCCCCGAAGTGCCGCAGTTGAACAGCGATCCCCTCCCGGTGGGCCAGGACGTCCACTTCGCCCTCGTCTATGACACCGCCTCCGGTGCCGCCCGCCTTTACGTCAACGGCCAGCGCGTCGCCATCGGCGCCATTGTCCACCCACTCAGCGTGCTGGAGGACATCAACGTCTATCTCGGCCGCTCGCAATGGACCGATCCCTACTTCGCCGGTGAGTTCGACGAACTGCGCGTGTACGAGGGCGCCCTGCTGGACCGCGAGGTGGCCCTGAGCTACGCCGCCGGTCCCGACACCCTGCCGGACTTTTCGCCGCCGCCCGTGCTCACCGCCCGGGCCGAAGGCGGCAACGTCGTCATCGAGTGGCCGGCCTCGGCCGCCGATTACGAACTCCAAACCAGCAACCAACTGGGTCCCGACGCCAACTGGACGGCTGTGGGACAGGCGCCGGTGGAAGCCAACGGCAGGCTGCGCGTCAGCCTGCCCGCCACCGGATCCGCAGCCTTCTATCGGTTGGCACGGTAGCTGATCGGTGCGGTGGTCCGGCCGGGCTTCGGTCCGGCCGGACCTAAACCGCCCCGCTTCCCCTCACCCCGTTCCTCCCGTCATCACAACCGGTTCCATGCGAGCATCCTTCCAGACATCTGAATTCTCAAAGCCGCGACACCGTGCCCCGGCCTTCACCCTCATCGAGCTGCTGGTCGTCATCGCCATCATTGCCATCCTCGCCGGCATGCTCCTGCCCGCCCTCAGCAAGGCCAAACAGCGAGCCATCGCCGTCAAGTGCAACAGCAACCTCCGCCAACTGGGCATCGCCATCATGATGTATGCCCATGACAACCGCGACCGCTTCCCCGATTGCACCGGCGCCGTCTGGCCGTGGGACCTGCCCGCCCCCGCCGCCGACGCCTTCGTCGTCAACGGCGGCAAACGGGAAATCCTTTATTGCCCGGCCTTCTTGGACCAAAACGACGACGAACTCTGGGCCTTCACCACCGGCGTCACCAATGAGATCGCCGGCTCCCACACCAGCGGTTACCGGGTGATCGGCTATGCCGTCGCCTTCAAGGGCGCCGGTCGTGTCCAATCCACCAACATCACCGAATCCCTCAATCCGGCCCCTTGGCGCATGCCCGACGGCTCCACCTACAATCCCGGCCCCAGCGAACGGGTCATCGCCGCCGACGGCACCCTGTCCAACGGCGCCAATGAGGTGGACCGCACCAAGAACACCTACACCGGCATCCGCGGCGGTTGGAGCAAGCCCCACCGCGCCCCTCACATGGGCACGGGCAACATACCCGCCGGCGGCAATCTGCTGATGCTCGACGGCCACACCGAGTGGCGCCAGTTCAGCCGGATGCATGTCCGCACCTGGGGCAGTCCCTCCTTTTGGTGGTAAGTGATCAGGACCCTGCGATCACGCCCGGGGCATGCCGGCGCTCTGTCGCCTCATCCCCGGGCGTGCATTGTCTTCCCCCTCGCCAGCTTCTCTCAACC
>RFJD01000126.1 GCA_003695015.1 Verrucomicrobiota bacterium
GGCCAGGGTGACCAGGCGGTCTCCCTCGATGCCGGTCAGGTACACATGGCCCGCGCGCAGGACGGGCGAGGACATGCCCGGCGGAAGCGGCGTCCGCCAAGCCATGTTGTCCTCGCCGGGGCGAATCGGCGGCCGGGCTTCGGCCAGTACTCCCGAACCGTTGGGCCCGCGAAAACGGTCCCATGCCGGGATGCCCGCCGCGCCCGTCCAACATGCCCAAGCAAGGGCGAGTGTGAACCATGCCTTGGTGGACAGCAGGGTCATGCGAAGGATGCTGCGGGCGCCAGCGCCGGCTGTCGAGCCGGGAGACCCCGGACAGCGCAATGCCCCGGCCGGGGCCGGGGCATCGGCTGGTCGGAGGACCGGGTCGGGGAGACCTACTGCTGGCCCGGCAGACCGCCCAAGGCCTTCTTGGCGGCCTCGGCTGCCGCGTCGGCGGCTTTCTTGGTCTCCTCGACGGCCTTTTGGCCGGCTTCCTTGGCGGCTTCGGCCGCTTGTTCCGCCGTCCCCTTGGCCGCCTCGGCGGCGTTGGTGGCGGTGTCTTGGGCGGCCTCGGCGGCGGCCTGGGGTTCGGTTTCCGCCCCGGCGCCCTCGGACGCCCCCTCGACCGCCCTTTCAGCGGCGCTTCCGGCCGCGGCTTTCATTTGCTCGAGCTTTTTCTGCCCTTCCTCGAGGGCGGCGTCGGCCTGATCGCCGAGTTTGTCGCGGATTTGCTGGGCCAGATCCATGAGGCTGGCCTGTTGCTCGGGGGTGACGTCCACCAGCTCGTAGGACAGTTCGTCCAAGATGGCCAGCGCCAGCCCGAGGTCGCCCTCCTTGATGGCGTCCAAGCCCTTTTGCACCTTGGCTTTCACTTCGGGCGGGGCGTTCTCGAATCGCTTCGCGGTGTAGGACGGGTCGATCTTCGGCTTGCTCCCGCATCCGACGGGTCCCACCAGAGCGGCGGCCACCGCCAATGTCAGCACCAGAAACAGTTTTTTCATGATCAGGTTTCTTTGCGTTTTCTAATCACACACCGGCCCCGCTGGCCGGGTTGGTCTCAGGGGAAACGAAGCCCGCGGCAGTGTCAACGCCAAACGGCGGTCGCGGCGCCGCACCGCCCGCGCGATCCCGCCGGCGCCGCTCCGGGAAAAAGCGAACTTGCGCCTTCCGTCGGGCCGTCGCTGTCCGATCGACGGGCGCGCGCGGCCTCAGGTCCCGAAGGACTGGCCGCAACCGCAAGAGCGGCGGGCGTTCGGGTTGCGGATCTTGAAGCCGCTGTCGTTGAGGTCGTCGGAATAATCGACCACCACGCCTTTGAGAAAGGCGGCGCTGGCCGAGGGAACGTGGACCGGCAGGTCGTGGCTGTAGGTGGTCAGGTCGCCGGGTTTGGCCTCCGCCAGTTCGAGCACGTAGCGATAGCCCGAGCACCCGCCCGACTCGACCGAGAGCCGCAGGCCTTTGCCCTCCGGGGCGGGGTCGCCGTTCTTGGTGAGAAGCCGCCGGATCTGGGCGGCGGCCTCGTCGGTGAGGGAGACGTCGGCGATGGCAAACAGATCAGTTTTCATGCTCGCGCACATTAGCGCGACTCGATTGGCTGTCAACCGCCTCCGGCCGCGGCGGGCGCCGCGTCGGCCCGGGCGCGCAGGGCGGCCAGGCGTTGTTCCAGCCGGCTGCGCAAGGGGGGCAGTTCCTGGATCAAACGCTGGCAGAGGCCGATGGCCAGGTCGGTGCGCCCGAGCCGTTCGGCGAGTTCGAGGGCGGACAGCCCGGCCTGCTTGATCCAGTAGGGCTCGGGCAGTTCGCCCTCCCGGAGGTTCTTCGCGTAGAACACCTGGAGGTAGTGATCGAGTGCCTGGTCGTAAAACTCGGCCCGCATGGCCTCCGGCAGCGTGGCGGCCTGGCGTTCGAACACGATGCCCAAGCCGACTTCCGCCATGCTCCGCAGGCCCACCGGTGCGGTCGAGCTGATGACTTGGCGGTAGGCGTCGGCGGCGGCCTGATAACGACGCGGGTCGGCGGCGGCCAGTTGGAGGTTGCAATCGCCGATGCGTCCCCAGGCCAGCGGCGCCAAGGCGTTGGTGGGGGCCAGTTGGATGACCTTCGAGTAGGCGGTGATGGCCTCGCCAAAGTGATAGAGCGGGTTCGGCGCGGTGGGATCCTGTTCGCTCAGGAAGGTGTCGCCGCGCAGCAGGTAGGCCTCGGCGGCTAGGGACACCGGCACGGGGGAATCGGCCCGGTAGAGGGGGCCGTTGGTGATGAGCCAGTCGAAGTGATCGCGGGCGTTGCGGAAGCTCTGCCGGGCGAAGGCGGCCTTGCCGGCCATGAGCCGCGCCCGGAAGGGCAGCTCGCGCAGGCGTTCGTCGCGGAGGCGTTCGAAGGAGGGATCGAGGAACAGCAGCTCCGCCTTGCCGTAGTCGCCCTGCCGGAAGAAGTGCTCGCCCAGCAGGTAGCGGGCGAGGGCCACGTTCGGGTTGTCGGCGAATTGCTCGGCGAAGGCGCTCAGGAGGCGGACGCCTTCGTCGGCCTGGCCGCTCTGAAGGGTGAGGCGGGCGCGGTCGAATTGGACTTGGGCGACCAGGTTGCTGTCGATGCCGGCTTGGTTGGTGTAGGCGGCCAGCCACTCGTCGCAGGCCCGGAGGGCGGCGGTGTAGTCGTGTTCCAGTTCGTGGGTGTGGATGAGGCCGAGGCGCGCCCGGGAAGCCAAAGGCGATTGGGGGTGGCGCCGCAGGAAGTCGAGGTAAAGGGCGCGGGCGGCGGCGGCTTCGCCGCGTTGTTCGTAGGCGCCGCCGAGCAGGAGGGCGGCCTGTTGGGTTTCCTCCTGGTCGGGGGCCAGTTTCTGCAGGCGGCCCAAGGCGTCGGTGGCGTTGGCCAGGTCACCCGCATGGATGCCGGCCTCGAGGGCTTGGAAGAGCGCGCGGGTGAGGACGTTGGTGGCCACGCCCTCGATGTCCGCGTAGTTGGTGGCGACGAGCCAGTAGTTGGTGAGGGCGCCGCGCCATCGCTCGAGCCGGAACTGGCAGTCTGCCCACTTGAGCCGGGCTTCGAGTTGGGGGAGGCCGCGGTCCAGTGAACGGGCGGCGCGGGCGAAGGCATCGGCGGCCGCGGTCAGGCGGGGCGGCCGGGCGTACCATTCGGTCCAGCCCAGTTGCAGGGCGGCCCGGGCGGCGAGGGGATGTTCCGGGGTCTCCTGCAGGAGGCTTTGATATTGGGCGCGGGCTTGGGCCAGGAGGTTGGTGTCGCCGGCCGAATCGTCGGTGCGGGTGGATTGAAAGGCCTGAAATCGCAGATCGCCCAAGGTGAGCCGGGCCAGCGGCAGGAGCGGATCGCCGGGGTGGTCACGGATGAACTGCTCGAGCCGGGCGGCCACCGCGTCGCGCTGGCCGGCGGCGAGGCCGAGGTCCACCAAGCGGCGGAGGGCGGCTTCGCGCCATTCGGCCGGGACGTTGGGGGCGAGGTTGCGTTCGTAGGCCTGGGCGGCGGCCTCGGGTTGGTCGAGTCGCTCCCGGATGCGGGCTTCGAGGACGGCGGCTTCGGCGAGCAGTTCCGGGGCGACGAGGTTGGTGGCGACGGTCCAGAAGTTGGTGGTGTGGGCGAGGGCTTGGTCGGGCTGCTGGAGGGCGAGCTGGACGTTGGCCAGGAGGAACTCGCGTTGCCAGGCCAGGGCGGCGCCCATGGGCCGGTCCCGCAGGGCTTCCAACTGCTGCCGGGCGGCGGGCAAATCCCCCTTGCGCCAGAGCGCCTCGCCCAGCAACAGGTCGCAGCGGACGA
>RFJD01000019.1 GCA_003695015.1 Verrucomicrobiota bacterium
AGCCGGCCTGATCGAGGTGCCCCGTCTCGAGGAACGGCTCAACCTCATTGCCACCATCGCCCAGATCGCGCCCGTGCTGGGGTTGTTGGGCACGGTGCTCGGGCTGATCCGCGTTTTTTACGTCGTCCAGCAGCAGGGCCTGGCCGCGCCCGCCGGCGCCCTGGCCGCGGGCGTCTGGCAGGGCCTGGTCTGCACCGCCGCCGGTCTGGCCCTCGCCATCCCCTGCTACGCCGCCTACAACTTCCTGCTGGCCCGGGTCAACAGCATCGTCCTGGACATGGAAAAGGCCGCCACCGAGATCCTCGCCATGCTCACCGAGGGGCCGGCCAACGGCGAGGCGCGATGAAATACCGCCGCCACCTCAAGCCGTTCACCGGACGGCTCGATGCCGCCCCGTGGGCGAGCCTCTTTTTCCTGCTGTTGACCCTGTTGCTCTTCCACACCTACCTCGTGCCCCCGCCCGGCGTCCGCATCGAACTGCCCGTGGTGGACACCCCGGCCCTGCCCGCCGCCACCCATCCCTGGCTGGCGGTGGCCATCGACCGCGTCGGGCGCGTGTACTTCGAAAGCCAGGTGGTCACCGAGGAGGAACTCGGCCGGCGGCTGGCCGAAAAAGTCCGCGCCAGCGAAGCGCCGGTGACTTTGCTGCTGCAGGCGGATCGCCATGTCGCCCAGGAGGTCATCCTGCGACTGCACGAACTGGCGCGCCGGGCCGGCGTCCGGGAGGTGATCCTGGCCACCCGACCGGAGCTGTTCCCCGCCGGCGCCGGCGGTCCGGATGAGGCCCGGCCATGAGCGGAGCCCCGGCAGCCGAGATCCGACGCTGGAGCTGGCGGCCTTGGGTGCTGGTGTCCCTGCTGGTCCTGAGCCTCGAGGTGAGCCTCGTTTACGTCCTCTCCTGGCGCCCCACCGGCAACGAACCCCCGGCCGTCCGGCGGATCCCGCTGCAGGTGCTGGCCGACGCCGGGGAAGCCGCGCGCTTGTGGCGCCGTGAGTGGATCCCCGACGCCGCGCGACTGGCGGTGCCCGGTCCGGGCGGATTCACCGGCGACCTGTGGCGACACCCTCCGAAGGTTTCCCTGGCCTGGCCCGAGCCGGAGGAACCGCCGCACTGGCTCGAAGCGCCCCTGGGGGGCGGCTCGAATCTGGTCCGCTTCAGCCTCGATTCGCCGCTGCGCCTCCGCCGGGTCGTCCGCCACCCCCCGCCCACGCCCACCGTGTTCGCGGCGGCGCCCGCGGCCCTGCCGCCGGCTTCCCGCCTCGAGGTGCAGGGTGAATTGGCCGGACGCACCGTGCTCGAGGCGCCCCGGCCGCCGGTTTGGACCCTCGACGACGTGCTCGAAACCACGGTGGTCCAGGTGTTGGTGGACGAACGCGGCCTGGTGCTCTCGGCGGTGGCCCTGCCGCCGGGCAGCGGGTTGGCCGAGGCCGACGCCCGGGCGGTCGAGCTGGCCCGCCAAGTGCGGTTCGCCCCGCTGCCGGAGGGACAACGCCGCCTCCAGTGGGGCCGGCTCGTCTTCCACTGGGGAACCCAACCGGCCTCCGCCTCCACCAACGCCCCGCCGGCCGCCGTCAGCACCGCGCCATGAGAATCGACGAGATCATTCTCCTGTACGTGGTGATCACCCTCGGCATCGTGGGTCTGCTGGCGTTGCTCGCCGAATGGCGCCGCCGCTCCTTCAACCCCCGTCCCAGCGAGGACCGCATCTTCCGCTGCTCCCAGTGCCACTACGTCTATACGGACGATCCGGACGTGGACCGCTCCCGCTGCCCGCAGTGCGGCCAGTTCAACGACCCGGTCCGTTTTTGAGCGAACCCGCAGGCCCCGGAGTGGGAAGTCACTCCGCCGTCAGGTCCGTGAGGAGGCGCGGGACGTAGTTCCGGTAACGCCCGGGGATTCCGGCGGCCTGTTTCGGCAGCCTGGCCAAGGCGGCCCGCAAACCCGCCGCGCGTTCGCCCGCGGCATCGATGGCGTTGAGCGCCTGCATGACCGTCCAGACGTCGTGGCGTTCGAGGGAGGCGTGTTCGAGCAGGAGCGCCAGGGCGGGCTTCGCCTGGGCCTCGGTGCCGTGGACCGCCAGCGCCTCGGCCGCCGCCACGCGCACCGCCGGGGCCGGGTCCTGCAACGCCGCGCGCAACCGGTCGGCGTTTTCCCGAACGACCGTCTGCCCCCGCATCAGCAGGCCCATCACGCCCCAGTACCGGACCGCGCTGTCCTCGTCCTCCATGGCCCGCAACAGGTCGGGCACCGCCTCCGGCTCGAGGAACGAGGCCTTCTCCGCGGTGGCGAAGATCCGGCCCAGCGGATAGCGCAAGGGATCCTGGCCGACCGACCACGGCGCGCCGCCGCGCGCGCGGGAGTGGATTTCGCTTTCGGGCAGGAAACCGAGGTCGCGCGAGGCCAGGACCTGTTCGCGATGGACGCGGCGGAGGCGTTCGAGCACTTCGCGATACTCCGGCCGGCCGGCGAGGTTGTGAACCTCGTCCGGATCGCGGCTCAGGTCGTAGAGTTCCTCCGGCGGCTTGGTCTGCCAGAAGCGGTCCTGTTCGGGCGTCAGCCGGCCCTCATCGTGAAGCCGTTTCCACACGCGGGTGGTGGGTGTTTCGAACATGTAGGCGACGTGCTGGCCGTAGATCTTGTGCGGCATGTAGTGGCGCAGATAGACGAACCGGCCGTCGCTCACCGTGCGCACCAAGTCGTAGCGTTCGTCCATCCGCCCCCGGAAACCGAAGGTGCAAGCCGGCGCCTCGGTGGCATAAGGGCCGAGGAAGGCGCGGCCCTGCATCCAGGCCGGGGGCTGGATGCCCGCCAAGCTCAGGACCGTGGGCGCCAAGTCCATGAAGTTCACCAGCCGCTCGCTGACGCCGCCGGGTTGGTAGTCGGGCGTGGCCAGGTGGCGGTACTTGGGCGGGATGTACACGATCAACGGCACCCGCAGGCCGGAGTTGTAGGGCCAGCGTTTGCAGCGGGGCATGCCGGGGCCGTGGTCGCCGTAGTAGAAGACGATGGTGTCCTCCGCCAGACCGGCTTCCTCGATCTCGCGCAACGCCCGGCCGGCCTGGGCGTCCATCTCGGTGAGCTTGTCGTAGTACTGCGCCCAGTCCTGCCGCACCTCCGGCGTGTCCGGATGATAAGCCGGCACGCGGACCTTGGCCGGGTCGTGCACCGCCTTGTGGGGGCGCTTGCGGATCTGGCTTTCGTGGGTGGTGGTGAAGTTGAAGATGGCGAAGAAGGGCTGGCCGGGGGCGCGGTTCTTCCAATGCGCCTTGCGGGAGGATTCATCCCAGACCTGGCCGGGTTTGGTCAGGTTGTAGTCCTCCTTCGAGTTGTTGGTGCAATAGTAGCCGGCCTCGCGCAGGAACTGCGGGTACATGCGGAACCCGGCGGGCATGGGAACCTGGCTGCGCATGTGCTGGGCGCCGAGTGAAGGCGGATACATGCCGGAGATGATGGCCGTCCGCGCCGGCGCGCACACGGGCGCGCAGGACCATGCGAACCGATAAATCACGCCCTTTCTGGCGAG
>RFJD01000580.1 GCA_003695015.1 Verrucomicrobiota bacterium
GACCAGTTCCAAGTCCGGCGCTGGACCCGTCGGGAGGGCCTGCCGGGCAATCGCGTCCAAGCCCTCCTTCAGACCCCCGACGGTTTCCTTTGGGTGGGCACCGCTTCCGGCATGGCGCGGTTCGACGGCCGCGAGTTCGCCGTGCTGACCCGCACCTACAACCTCGATCTGCCCGAGGATGACTGCCGGGCCCTGGCGCCGGCCGGTTCGTCCGCGGTGTGGATGGGCATGCAGCGGCGGCTCATCCGGTTCGACGGCCGGACCGAGGTGTTCAGCCTGGCCGACCCCGGCGCCGGCCGGGGCGCCGACCTTGCGGGCGGCCTCGAAGCCCTGGCCGGATGGCCGGGAATGCCGCCGCTGGTTCTGGCCGCCGGCCGGTTGTGGCGCGTGGCCCAAGAGCGGCCGGGGATCCTCCTGCCGGCGGGTCCGGAGCTCCCCTCGGGTGCCCGGGTGCTCTGCCTGGCGCCGCAACCCGGGCGTCCCCAAGCCGTGTGGGCGGGGCGGACCGACGGTCTGTTCACTTGGGACCCGCAGAACGGCTGGCAACCGGCGTCCCTGCCGCCGCCCGCCGCCCATCGTCCCTGCCGCTGGGTGGCCGTGGCCGCCGACGGGATCGTGTGGGCGTGGATGGACGAGGCGAACGGAGGCCGGCTGTGGCGCCGGGAACCGGATGGCTGGGCGCCAACCCCCGCTCCCTCGTGGGAACTTCCTCCCGCCACGAACCGGTTGTTGGGCGCCATCGACAGCCGGGGCCGCGTGTGGCTGGGCGACGGCGGGTTGGCGTTGCATGTGTGGGACGGAACCCGCTGGAGCCGGATCGACCTGCCGGATGGCGACCGCGCCGACGAACCCCTATGCCTCGCCGCCGGGCGGCAGGGCGAAATCTGGATCGGCCTGGCCCGCGGCGGCCTGCTTCAGTTGACTCCCTTGGACTTCCCACGGCGGACGGTCCGTCATGGGCTGCCGCCCGGACCGCTCCACGTGATCCGTCCGGACGGGACGAACACGGTCTGGTTCGGCGGCGAAGGCGGGCTGACATCCGACCCGCCGGCCGCAAGCCAAGCCCTGCCCGCCGCTTGGCGGACGTTGCCGATCCACGACGTCCTGCGGGATCGCGCGGGCCGGTTGTGGTTGGCGACGGCTGCCGGGCTGCGCGTCCATGCGGCCGGTTCCGCGAAGGTCCCGGACCTGCCCCCTGCACTGGCGGATCGGCCGGTCCGGCGGTTGGCCCTCGATCCCGCGGGCCATCTCTGGGCGGTGGGCGCGGCCGGCCTGTGGCGCGAAGATGCCGGGGCTTGGTCGCGCGTGCCGGGGGAACCGGCCGGACGAAACGACCTGTGCGACCTGCTGGCTGCGAGGGACGCGACCGTCTGGGTGGCGGCCGCCGGCGGCGGTTTGGGGCGGTGGGACGGCACCCGCTGGGAGTGGTTCGACGCAACCGCCGGCCTGCCCTCGGCCCGGGTCCGCAGCTTGGGCGAAGGGCCCGACGGCCGGTTGTGGGTGGGAACCGACCGCGGTCTGGCGGCGTTCGCGGGCGGACGGTTCGTCCCGGTGTTGGCCCGCCACGGCCTGCCGGACGAGGCGATCGTGACGGTGGCCTGTGACGCCGAAGGCGCCTTGTGGATCCTCCATGCCGGGGGCTTGAGCCGGGTGGACCCCGCGTCGTTGAAGGCCGTCCTGGAAAACCACAGTGGCCGGCTCGAGGTCCGGACTTGGGGTGAGTGGGAAGGGATGGACGGGGCCCATGCACCCGACGAGTTGAACCTCCGTCCGGCGATGGATGCCCAAGGCCGGCTCTGGCTCATTCTCGGCACCGGGGTCCGGATCGTTCCGGTGGCCCGCCCTCCCGGGTCGCCGCCCCCGCCGGTGGCGGCCATCACGCGGGTCAGTTTCAACGGCCGACCCTGGTGGGAGGCGTTTCCCTCGCAACCGGACACGCCGGCGCCGCACCAGCGATTCGAGGAGATGGCCGCCGAGCTGGTGATGCCTGCCGGCGGGGCGGAGCTGTTGGAAGTCGCCTACGCCGCCCCCTGGTTCCGGGCCGGCGAGCCGCTTCGTTTCAGCTACCGGCTGCAAGGGGTGGAAAGCTCATGGACGGTGGGCCTGCCGTGGCGGACCGCCCGTTACGCGAACCTGCCGCCGGGCCGATACGTCTTCGAGGTGCGGGTGGTGTTGCCGGACGGCACGGGCGGGCCCATCACCTCGTGGCAGTTGGCGCTCCCGCCGCGCTTTTACCAAACCCTTTGGTGGCGGGTGCTCTGCGTCCTGGCGGTCGCCGGGCTGCTCTGGGCCGCCTACCGCTGGCGGCTGGCCCAAGCCGCCCGCCTGCAGGAGGCGCGCCGCCGGCTGGCTCTGATGGAACAACGACTCCGGATCGCGCGCGACCTGCACGACGGTTTGGGCGCCAACCTCACGCGCATCCGCCTGCTGGCCGAGCAACCGCCGGCTCCCTCGCCGGAGGAAGCCGCCCAACGCTTCCGCCAGTTGGCCGAGGGCACCCGCGAGGCCGCGGCCCTGCTCCGGGACATGATCTGGACCACCCACCCCGAGCACGACACGGTCCGAAGCCTCGTCGAACGTCTCCAGCAAACGGCCGAACAACTCTGCGACCCGGCTGGCGTCGACCTCCAAATCCGCCTGCCCTTGGAACTGCCGGACACGCCCCTCGATCGCGAGGCCCGGCTGGCGGTCTTTTTCGCCGTCAAGGAGGCCCTCCACAATCTCGTCCGCCACAGCCGGGCCACCGAGGCCTTGCTGCGCTTCCAGCTCGCCCCCGGTGAACTCCGGATCCGGCTCGAGGACAACGGGCGGGGCTTCGATCCGGCCAACGTCAAGAGCCCCGACGGCGGCGGCCACGGTTTGGGCAACATGCAGGACCGGCTTCGCCAGGCCGGCGGGGAGCTGTCCATCCAGAGTGTCGTCGGCCAGGGAACCGTCATCGAGGTCCGGCTGCCGCTGGCCCCCCAGACCGGGGCATCCAAGCCCAACTGAATCGCCGGCCCGGACGTGTCCGTCCCGGTCTCAGCCGTCCAAGGCCCGAAGGTACCGCCCCAGCCGGGCAGCCTCCTCGGTCAACCGCCGGGAGAGGTAGGTTTGCTGGAGATTGAGGCAGAAACGACGCAGCGTCTTCCGCGCCGTGGCCGGCGCCAGAGCCGTTTCCTCGAAGCCCGGCCCGTGCTCCTGCAGAAAGCGGATGCAGTCGGTCCGGGTCAGCAATTTGCCCCGGTTGAAGGCGTCGATGAAAACCGTCTCGCGGGCGGTCTGGAACCGGCAGAGGAAGTGCAGCGGCATGTTCACCCCGACGACCGGCAGCCCGACCCGGCGGGCCAACAACCAGTACAGGGCGCAAAGGCTGATGGGGTTGCCGGTGCGGCGGTCGATGACCCGGTTGAAGTAACTGTTGTCCGGATCGTGGAAGTCCTCGAGGTTCCCGCGGAAACGGAGTTCGTTGAAGAGGAAATCGTTCATGACCGCCAGGCAGGCGAGGGAGCGCCGCTGGCGCGGGAGCCGTTGATCCAACTCGGCGGCGAATTGATCCAGCAGGGCCCGGTAGGCCTCGATGTTGATCTCCGGATACCGCGTGGCCGCCAGCAACCAAAGCCCCTCCTCCAAGTCCATCTCCTCCCGATGCCGCCGGCAAAAGTCCAGGAACCGCCAGTCGGCGTTCTGCCGGGCGATGGCGCGGACGACTTCCTGGGCATGCCGGCGGACGCAGGGATCCGGATCCAGCACGGCCTCCTTGAGCCAGGCGGCGCTTTCCGGCGCGCACTCGAGCAGCCGCTTTTTCACCGCATGGAACACCTCCGGATCCTCGTCCCCCAACAAGGCCACCAGCGCGGCCCGTTCCCGGGGGGTCGGATCGCGGCGGGTCTGTGGTCCGGCGGATCGCATGGCAGTCACCGCTCAAAGAACACCCGGAACGGCCCCGCTGGCAAACGCAAAACGCCGGTCCGGATGCGGAAAACCGCGGCGCTTGCCCCGCCCGGCCGCCCTGGCCCACCATGCCCGCCGACATGCTCACGGTGAGCGGTTTGTGCAAGGCCTACGCCGGCCGGACGTTGTTCGCGAATGCCTCCTTCACGGTCGATCGCGGCGACCGCATCGGTTTGGTGGGCCCCAACGGCGCCGGCAAGTCCACCCTGTTCTCCCTCATCCTGGGCCGGGAGGAACCCGACGCCGGCCGGGTCGAGTTCCGACGCGGCATTCGCGTGGGTCATCTGCCGCAGGAGACCGTGGCCGTCGGCGAGGAAACCGTCATGCAACTGGCCACCCTGCCCGGGGCGCTCACCACCGGAACCGACACCCCTCCGGCGCCGTCCGCGGGCGAGGAAGTTTACGACCGGGAAGCCCGCGCGGCCCGGATCCTGGCCGGGTTGGGCTTCCGCCAGAGCGACTTCCACCGCCCCGTTCGAACCCTGAGCGGAGGTTGGATCATGCGGGCCCACCTGGCCCGGTTGCTCGTCCAAGAGCCGGACCTGCTGCTGCTGGACGAGCCGACCAACCACCTCGACCTGCAGTCGGTCCTGTGGTTCCAGAATTACCTGAAAACCTACCCCGGGGCGCTCCTGGCCATTTCCCACGATCGGGCCTTCCTCAACGAGCTGATGGACTCGATCATCGAGATCCGTCAGGGCCGCCTCTGGCGGTACCGGGGCAACTATGACGCCTTCCTCGCCCAACGGGAGGCGGACGCCGCCCATCATCTCGCCGCGTGGAAAAACCAGCAGCGCCAGATCGCCCGCCTGCAGGCCTTCGTGGA
>RFJD01000127.1 GCA_003695015.1 Verrucomicrobiota bacterium
GCGCTACGCCGTCCTGGCTGATTGGCTCCTGCACCGCTGGTTCGTGCGCCCGGACATCGAACGGATCTTTGCCTACCGGAGCCAGGTCCTGCGGCGACTCTTCGAGCCCAAAGAACGCGCTTGAAACCACGGGGCCACAACACAATCGCCATGAAGACGAACCAGTTTGTGAACATCCTCATGCTCGTCGGCTCGCTGCTCCTGAGCTTTGCCGCGGCCTCGATGGGCGCATTCTTCTCGCCGGGTGACTGGTATGCCGGGCTGACCAAACCGTCGTGGAACCCGCCCAACTGGCTGTTCGGGCCCGTGTGGACCGCCCTGTACACGATGATGGCCGTGGCCGCCTGGCTGGTTTGGCGGCGAGGCGGTTGGAGGCAACAGTGGCGTCCTTTGGCGATGTACCTGGCCCAACTGGCGCTGAACGCGGCCTGGACGCCACTGTTTTTCGGGCTTCACTGGCTGGGGGCCGCGTTTGCCGAAATCGTGCTGCTCTGGCTGGCCATCGTCGCCACCATCGTGGCCTTCTGGCGCGTTCAACGCTGGGCTGCGGCTCTGCTCATCCCTTACCTCGCCTGGGTCTCCTTCGCCGCCGTGTTGAACTTCACTTTGTGGCAGCTCAATCGGTCCTGAGCCGGGTGTGACCCGGGCGGACACCGGGGAGGAGAGCGTGGCGTGGCATCAGCGGCTGGACCCTGGCGCCGGCGCTTGGGCGCCGGTCAAACCGGGTTCTACCGCTTGTTCCGAGCGGCAGACGGTGCTGCCGAGCGACGAAGATCCGTCAGAAGGACCGGGAGTTGTGCAAGTTCCTCCATAAAGTAAGCCTGTATGCGCTCGAGCACCTCTCGATACGCCGGGGCTGCGGCTCCGCCGACGATCAAGGCGACTTCCGGGGGCATGAGTGCACGCAGCCGCTCCAACTCGCGGGGCAGGTCAGGATCATCCTCAGGATACACCACACTCAATGCAAGGGCCCGCGCCTTCAATTCTCGCACCGCGCCGGCGAGTTCAATCACGGGGACGCTGGCTCCAAGCCGCACAGTTCGCCAGCCCAGGTTGGCCGCCAGAGCCGACACCAACAGAGCTCCCAATTCGTGCAACTGTCCGGAGGGAGTCGCGGTTACCAGCAGAGGCGCGCGTTCGAGGTTGCCCATCGGTTTGGCCAGGTCGCCCAGAAAGTCGCGCACGACGGTCGCGGCGAAATGCTCGTGGGCGGCCGAGATGGTTCCATCGCACCACAGCCGGCCCAGCGCGTGGAGCAGTGGCGCCACCACGCGAACGAGCAAGCCTTGTGTGCCGATCCTCGATCCGGCTTCCTCCAGATGCTTCCTCAGGCCTCTCTCATCCATGGCACGCACTGCCGCCAAACAGGCGTCCACAGACTTGTCCGTGGCGGGAATCACCTCGGAAGCGGCAGGTGCACGGTCGGTCGCTTGGATCGACGCAGCCAACCGCCGCAGTTCGGCTGTCGTGAGTCCCGCCACTTGGCCGATGCTGTGGCCGGACAGCGTGAGTTGGCGCATCAGGCTCAGCCGCTCGACATCTTCCTGAGAGTAAAGCCGGTGCTTCCCCCGGGAGCGGCGTGGCTGCACGGCCTGATACCGCTGCTCCCAAATTCTGATCAAATGTGGCTCAACGCCGCTCAATCGAGCGGCTAGACGGATTGGCATTCCGGTCTCTCTCATTGCCATAGAATCAACCATTTCTTGAACAAATGCGCAACAGAGATCATGAAGACTCCAACATTCAAGGCATATCCGGCAGTTCTGGCATCTTCAAAAAACTGAAACATTTATTTGACATCAGCGAGCACGTGTTGCATCGTGGGCCCAGTTCGGGGGAGCCATCGCCTTCTCGAAGACAGACCAAAAAGTTAAACAAAAGAAAAACACGACGAACATGAAAAACATCACAACCCAGACCCGTCAATCCAGGCCATATCCCGTCCTCAAGCAGCTCGTCGCCGCCGCCGGTGTGGCCCTCACCCTGAGCCTGACTCCAAGCCTGATGGCCGGTGAGTGCAGTGCGTCGAAGCACAGCACCGCGGTTAGTCATCCTGTGGACAAGGACATCGTGGCCATTGCAGCCGGCGCTGAGAATTTCAAGACGTTGGTGGCCGCCGTAAAGGCTGCTGGCTTGGTGAACGTGCTTCAATCCGATGGCCCCTTCACGGTCTTTGCCCCCACCGACAAGGCATTCGCGAAGTTGCCTGCCGGCACGCTGGAGTCGCTTCTCAAGCCTGAGAATCGGGAGAAGCTCGTGGCGATTCTGAAATACCACGTGGTCCCCGGCAAGGTGACCGCCGCGCAGGTGAAGACCATGAAGGCCAAAACGGCGCTCGGCCAGCCGCTCGACATCCAGGTCAGCGATGCGGGTGTCAAGGTTGACAACGCCAAGGTGATCAAGACCGACATCATGGCGAAGAACGGCGTGATTCACGTCATCGACACGGTACTGCTGCCAAAATCGTAAACAGATTGCTCCACAAGGCGGGGGTCTCAGAGGCCCCCGCCTTGCGGCCATGACGCACCGATGCTCACTTCACCAATGCTTTCCAAGAATCACACCATGAAGGTACCGATTAACTTTATCCATGTCGGTTGGGGCACCGCCCTGCTCGCCCTGTCCGGCATCAACGCTGGCTCTGCGCCCAAACCTGATGTCAGACTGTTCGATTTCTCCCAACCTGACGCCGTGAGGCCGTGGCGGGTGGTCAATGACGATGTCATGGGCGGCGTGTCCACCAGCCAGTTCCTGTGGAAGGAGGGCGTAGCCGTGTTTAAAGGTACAGTTTCGCTTGAGAACAACGGCGGCTTTGCCTCGGTGCGTACGCAGCCGGGCGAACACGATTTGACCGGCACGGACGCGTTCGTGATCCGCGTGCGCGGCGATGGCCGGCGCTACAAGTTCACGGTGCGGACCGAGGGGCGCTATAATGCGGCGCTGTACCAGGCTTCTTTTGAGACGCGGCAAGGGGAGTGGCAGGAAATCAAGCTGCCGTTCAGTCAATTCACCCCGACCTGGCGCGGGCGCATTCTGAGAGACGTGCCGCCGCTCGATCCGGCCAAGGTGAACTCCGTTGGCTTCTTGATCGCTGACAAACAGGCCGGACCGTTTCGGTTGGAAATAGGCTGGATCCGCGCCACCCGCTCAAACGGTGAATGATCCAATGGTCGCTGCCGCGGCTTCTCCCCAAAGCGTGCTGGTCACCGGCGCCACCGGCTACATTGGTGGGCGGCTGGTGCCTCGGCTTTTGGAGGCAGGACACCGCGTTCGCTGTTTGGCGCGCGATCCGGATCGCCTGAAGGGCAGGGTTTGGTGCCGGCAGGTTGAGGTGGCGGCCGGAGACTGTCTCAGACCCGGGAGTTTGCCTGCCGCCATGGCCGGCGTCGAGGTTGCCTACTACCTGGTGCACAGCATGGGGGCAGGCAAAGGCTTCGAAGAGCGCGACATTGAGGCAGCGCGCCATTTTGCGTGGGCAGCCAAGGCAGCCGGCGTCCGGCGCATCATTTACCTGGGCGGTTTGGGAGAATCCGATTCGGAGCTTTCAGATCACCTGCGATCACGCCAGCAGACCGGCGACGCGTTGCGCGAGGCCGGCGTGCCGGTGACGGAGTTTCGGGCCGCGGTCATCGTGGGCTCGGGCAGCCTCTCGTTCGAGCTGATCCGCTATCTTACCGAGCGGCTGCCCGTGATGATCTGTCCGCGATGGATCTACACGCGGGTCCAACCGGTCGCCGTTGACGACGTCCTGCAGTACCTGGCAGCGGCGTTGGAGCAACCGGCGAGCTCGGGGCAGATCATCGAGATCGGCGGCGCGGATGTCATGACCTATGGAGACATGATCCAGAGCTACGCACGGGTCCGTGGGCTGCGGCGCTGGCTGCTTCCCGTTCCCGTGCTGACGCCGCGGCTTTCCTCCTATTGGATCCACTGGGTTACCCCTGTCCCGGAAGCCATTGCCCGACCGCTGATCGAGGGTCTCCGTCACGATGTCGTGGTGCGGGACGACTCCGCCCGAAAACTCTTTCCGCTCATCAGTCCGATGGACTACGTCACGGCGGTTCGCCGGGCCCTGGCCAATCCTGAAACAGGCGCCGTGGAAAGCACCTGGACTGATGCTGCAGCCAGCGGCCAAAGTGAATCGCCCGCTTGCCGCCTGATCACGACGGAAGGCATGATCCTCGAACAGCGACAGCGTCGGGTGGCGGCCCCTCCGGAAGTGGTGTTTCGTCAGTTGGCCCAACTGGGCGGCCAGCGTGGCTGGCTTTACATGAATTGGGCCTGGCGCATGCGCGGTGCGGTGGATCGGCTCGTGGGAGGCGTCGGCTTGCGGCGCGGCCGGCGTGATCCGCACCATGTGCGCACAGGCGATGCCCTCGATTTCTGGCGCGTGGAAGCCGTGGAGCTCGGTCGTCTCCTGCGATTGCGGGCGGAGATGAAACTGCCGGGGCGAGCCTGGCTGGAGTTTCGAGTGGAACCGCACGCGCCTCACGGGGCACAGCTCACCCAGACCGCGTTTTTCGCCCCGCGCGGTCTGGCGGGATTGCTCTATTGGTATGCGCTTTATCCGATCCATGCCTTGATCTTCAGGGGCTTGATTGAAAGAGTTGGTCAACGAGCTGAACGCGCGGCGCGCTCTGCCGATGGGCAGATGGTGGGACGGCCGGACACTGTTGGCCAATCGACGCAATGCGACGAACTGAACCGATGAGCTTCCTGCGCCCGAACATCAATCGTAGGGGCCGCTTGATACGAGCGGCGTGGGGACTGGCCTGTCTTGGCGGCGCTTGGTGGGCAATCGGATTCTCGTGGTGGCTGGCGGGTCTGCTGGCGGTGTTGGGCGTGTTTGCCCTGTTCGAAGCGGCGCGCGGCTGGTGTGTCGTCCGGGCCTGCGGAATCAAGACGAAGTGGTGACGCGCCGCTGCAACAGGCGCTGGAGGCGGATTCGATTGTAGCGCTGCGCCAGGATGCAGGGGACGTTCAGGATCGCGCCGCAGCTCACCATCACAGCCGTGGCCCAAGGCGGATTCCAGATTGTGAAGATCGGCGCACACGCCAACGCGGCCCAGTGGCACAACTCGCCGCGCCAGGTTTCGACGATGAATCGCCGCAGGTAGCCGGGGTCGGCCGTCTTGAGCGCAGACTTCGGAAACCCGCGGGCAAACCAACTTGCCCCGTCCGGCAGCCGGTCCTTCCATCGCTTGATCGCGAAGAGTTTCTCGTAAGCCGTGCCGCGCCGTTCCCAGGCCCACTGGCGCGGAAGGCGGAACCAGCGGGCCGGTAGCCTCGTGAACAGCCACGCCCACGCGAGCTGAATCAGCGGCCAGCCGACCACATTCAGCAGCGCCACGAGTCCGCTCGGGAGTTCAGTCAGCATGGATGGTGCGTCCTTTCCAAGAGACCGTGCGTCCCCGGCGGAACGCCGCCAACGCGAAGACGGCAAAAAAGAACGCCAGCGGCAACGGATAGAGCAGCGCCGTGACGAGGCGAAAAGCTCCGACCTGCCGCCCCATCCAAGCCACCTGGCCGGCACAGCATGCGTAGATGGCGAGCCACAAAGGCTGACCGGCACTGAGCACGCAGGCCAGAGCAGCCGTCGTGAGCCCCGTGATCCAGGCGATGATCCATGCCAGGGTCGCTCCGCGGGTTTGACTGGCGCCCGAGGCGAAACCTTTGGACCAACCCTGCACGAGCTCACGAAAGCCGCCCGGATACATGCGGAACGCGAGGATGCC
>RFJD01000581.1 GCA_003695015.1 Verrucomicrobiota bacterium
CCTATGTGCTGATCATGGAGGCGGCGCAGGTGAGGCGCCTGACCATCGGGCGTTTGGGGGAGTTCGTGCTGCGGCCGGGGTTTTACGCCTATGTGGGGAGCGCCTGCGGGGCGGGGGGATTGCGGGCGCGGGTGGCGCATCATCTGGAGAACCGGGGATCGCTGCACTGGCACATCGACCACCTGTTGCGGGTGGTGCGGCCGATCGAGGTCTGGTACGCAGTGGCTGGCCGGGGGTTGGAGAAGGATTGGGTGGAGCTGTTCGAGGAGTCGAACCAGTGGCGGGTCCCGATACCGCGGTTTGGGGCGTCGGATTACCGACGGGCCGTGCGGGCACACCTTTTTTATCGCAAGCGGCGGCCGAGGTTCGAGTGGTTTGCGGCGATGGTGCGGGAGCGGTTGAGTCCGGAGATCCGGCCGGAGCGCCTGGTGTTGGAGGCGGGGCGGGTTGGCGAGGGCGAAGGCGGCGGACGGCGTTGAAGGGGAAAACGGGCCGGCGGGGTCGGACCGCCGGGCCCCGAGGGCAGCCGGCGGTCAACGGCGGCGAAGGAGGAGGACCCAGTCCTGGTCGGCGGCGGCGGGCGGAGGTCCGAGCCGGACTTTCCGGCCGGCGTCCACGGTGGCGGGCGTGCCGGGGAGCAGGTCGCCGCCGTGCCGGGGGTCATACCAATGGACGCTCCAGGCGCCGGTGGTGTGACCCAGGTCCAGGCCGGTGGATCCGCCGTGTTTCAGATAGAGGACGTATACATGGCCGGGGCGGGCCAGGCACCAGACGTCGGGGTTGTCCACCAGTTCGTTGTGGTTGGCCATGTCCTGGAAGGGGACGTGGTTCCGGGAGAAGAACTCGAGGGCATGGCGGCAGTAATCCCAGAAACCGTCGCGGCTGCGGTAGTCCTGGCAGGTGAGGTCGGAGTGGGCGTGTTTATAGCCGAAGTAGAACTCGCAACCGGCGCCGCCGGCCATGAGGTTGCCCCAGAGAGCGTTGCGGCGCGCGTCCTCCCAACTGTTGCCCTCGTCGCCAGCGGGGCGCAGGGCGTGGCTGGCGTCGCCGGGTTCGTCGCAGGCGACGACCCAGGGTTTGCCGGCGGCCTCGGAGCGGCGGAGGTAGTTGAGGGTTTCCGGGAAGACGTTGACGAAGTCCGGCTTGTTGGTTTGGAGGGAAAAGCCGGTCAGCTCGGAGCCGGTGTCCTTTTCCGGGTCGTAGGGTCCCATCAGCTCGTAGTGCCGGGCGCCGTTGTGGATGACGATGGGATGGTGGTAGGGGTCGTGGTTCCAGAACCAAGCCGCCCAGGCGCGTTTTTGTTGCGGGGTGGCGTCGTTGATTTCCTCGCCGAGGTTCCAGTTGAGGGCGAGGTGGTGGGCGAAGCGGGCGACCAACTCCCGGTAATAGAGCTTGCGTTCCCGGCCGAGGTCGCCGCCGTCCATGAGGAGCTCGTTTTCGGTCTCCATGGTCTTGAAGTGGAGGTGGAGGCCGAGGGTGTCGGCGTAGGCGAAGACGCGTTCCCATTGGTCGAGCTTGGAGACGTCGAACCGGTCGTGATGCACGCCCTTGGGCGAGGGCCAGCGGCGGTTGTCCGGCAGTTTTTCGTAAGCTGCGACGGTTTCCCGGAGGCGGTGGGGGAAGACGTTGTCGTCGTCGCCGTCGAGGCTGAAGGTGAGGAAGGAGAAGGCGTTGAGTCCCTTCGAGGCGAGGTAGCGGATGGCGCCGAGGATTTCGGTGCCCTTGCCGCCGGCCCAAGTGTAAGCGGCGGCGGTGGCGGGGTCGAAATCGCGGGCATGCGGGGCCCAGCTCTTGCGGAAGCCCTTGTGGTTGGGGGTGTCGTCGAAGTCGTCGTAGGCGAGGAAGTTTTCCGGAGCGTCGGCGCCGGCCTTGAGGAAGAACTCGCCCGTGCCGGCGAAGCGGAGGTGGTGTTTGCCGACGTACTGGAGGAGGCCCTTGGCGCGGAAGTCGCGACCGGTCTTGTCGGTGGGGCCGATCTGGAAGCGGCCGGTGTCACCGTCGAAGAAACCGGCGCTGCGGCCGGCGTCGGCGCGGTCGTCCACCGCGATGTCCGGTCCGGTGCGGAAGGAGACCCGGTAGGACCAGGCGCCGGTCAGGGGCGGGGCGAAATGGGCGCGCCAGACGTTGCCGGTGTCGGCGCCGGTGTCGGCGGCGCGGCCGTCGGCCGCGAAATAGCCGGGAACGCGCCAAGTCCGGCCCGAGGCTTCGTGGGTGAAGGTCACGGTGAGCCGGTAATCGGCGAAGGGGTTGGGCGTGCCGGTTTCACTGGCGCGGGGTCCCTGCCAGGAGAGGGTGAGTTTGTGCCATTGTTTGAGTTCGCCATCGATGCGGGCGGCGGCAGCGCCGGCGGTCGCCGCGGTGGCCATGCCGAGAAGCCCGGTTGCGACGGCGAGGAGCGTCCATGCGGATGGGGTGATGTGTGTTTTCATGATCGGTACGACGTTGTGTTTGTCCGGGGCGGTGGTGCGGCCGCCCGGAAACGGGGGGAGGTTAGCTGCCGGCCCGTGCGAGGGGCAGCTTGAAAAAACGGTCGGGGAGGCAGGGGAATTGACCTGCGGACCGGGGGCGATTAGCAATGGAGGCTCATGAACACGGATGAGACGGGTCTGGACGGGTTGAAGCTGGACCGCGAGGCCGAGGAGGTGGTTTTCCAGACGCGGCGGCGATGGCGTTGGGGCTGGTTGGTGGCGCTGGTGTTGCTGGGGGCGGGGGCCGCTTGGCTGATGCGGTCGCGTCCGGTCCCGGTGCGGGTTTACGTCGTGACCGCGGTGGACCCGACCGAGCAACGGACCCTGTTGAACAGCTCCGGCTACGTGACGGCGCGGCGGCAGGCGACGGTTTCCTCAAAGATCACCGGCAAGATCGCGGAGGTGCGCGTCGAGGAAGGGCAGCGGGTCAAGGCGGGCGAGGTGTTGGCGCGGCTGGACGACGTGAACGCGCGGGCGAACCTCGAACTGGCCACGGCGCAGGTGGCTGCCGCCAAGGCCGCCTTGGAGGAGACCAGGGCCGAACTGGACGTGGCCCTGAGAGAACTGGAACGCATCCGGCGCCTGACGGCCAATGGCGTCACCACCGAATCCGATCTGGACCAGGCGAAGGGCCGGGTGGACGTCCTGCAGGCGCGATTGGAGCGCCAAATCCGGGAGGCGACGGTCGCCGAACGGCAACAAGCCGTCTATGCGCAACAGGTCGAGGACACGATCATCCGGGCGCCCTTCGACGGGGTGGTGACGACCAAGGACGCCCAGCCGGGGGAGATGATTTCGCCGGTGTCGGCCGGGGGCGGCTACACGCGGACGGGCATTTGCACGCTGGTGGACATGAATTCGCTGGAGATCGAGGTGGACGTGAGCGAGAGCCGGTTGGGGCGGGTGCGGGAAGGTCAACCGGTCATCGCCCGGCTGGACGCCTATCCCGAGTGGGAGATTCCGGGGCACGTGATTGCGATCATCCCGACCGCCGACCGGCAGAAAGCGACGGTGAAGGTGCGGGTGGGGTTCGAGCAACTGGACCCGCGCATCCTGCCGGAGATGGCGGTGCGGGTGGCCTTTCTGGGGCCGCCGCCGCTGGGGACCGACGGCCGGCCGGCGGTGTTCGTGCCGGTGACCAGCGTGGTGCGGGAGACCGACCAGGACCACGTCTGGGTCATGGCGGAAGGACGGGCGCACCGGCGGGAAGTGAAGTTGGGACCGGAATTGGACGGCGAGGTGGCGGTGTTGGAGGGCCTGCAGCCGGGCGAAAAGGTGATCATCCAGGGCTTGGACCGGTTGCGGGAGGGAATCCGAGTCACGGAGGCCGGAACGTGAGCGCGGTGGATTCGAAAACCGGGGCCGGGGTTGGTGGGGCGGTTGCCGAAGGGACCCCGCTGGTGCGCTTGCGGGGGGTCGAGAAGGTGTACGAACGCGGCGCCGCGCCGGTCCGGGTGTTGGAACGACTGGACTTGGATGTGGCGCGGGGCGAATTCCTGGCGCTGATGGGGCCGTCGGGCTCGGGCAAGAGCACGCTGCTGAATCTGATCGGCGGGCTGGACCGTCCGACGCGCGGGGCGGTGATCGTCGGGGGCGTGCGGGTGGACCGGCTGGACGAGACGCAACTGGCGGCCTGGCGGGCGCGGCACGTGGGGTTCGTCTTCCAGTTTTACAACCTGCTGCCGGCCCTGAGCGCGGCGCGCAACGTCGAGCTGCCGCTGTTGCTGACCTCCCTGAGCCGGGCCGAACGGCGCCGCCGGGTCGAAACCGCCCTGCGGATCGTGGGGCTGGCCCACCGGCTCCGGCATCACCCGGGTCAGCTTTCCGGCGGGGAACAACAACGGGTGGGGATCGCGCGGGCCATCGTCACCGACCCGACGTTGTTGATGTGCGACGAGCCGACCGGCGACTTGGACCGGCAATCGGCCGAGGCGGTGCTGGACCTCTTGCAGAGCCTTTGCCGGCGGCATGGCAAGACGATCATCATGGTGACGCACGATCCGCACGCCTCGGCGCGGGCGGACCGGACGGTGTACCTGTACAAGGGGCGCGTGGTGGAGGAGCTGCCGGCGTGAAGTACCTGGTGCTGGTGATGGCGGGGTTGTGGCGCCGGAAACTGCGGACGGCGCTGACCCTGTTTTCGGTGCTGGTGGCCTTCGTGCTGTTCGCCTACCTGTCGGCCATTCGCGTGGGGTTGGGACAGGGCGTGGATGTGGCCGGGGCGGACCGGATGTTCGTGTGGCACGCGGTGTCGCTGGCGCAACCGTTGCCGGTGAGTTACCTGGACCGCATCCGGCGGATTCCGGGCGTGAAACTGGTGATTCACCAGAGCTGGTTCGGCGGGGTGTACCAAGACCCGAAGAACTTCTTCGCGCAAATGCCGGTGGAGCCGGAGCCGTTTCTGCAGATGTATCCGGAATACCTGCTGCCGGAGGAACAGAAGGAGGCATGGTTGCGGACGCGCACCGGGGCCATCGTGGGGCGGCGGACGGCGGAACGGTTCGGCTTCAAGATCGGCGATCGCATCCCGCTCCAGACCGGGATCTGGATGAAGGAGGACGGCTCGACGACGTGGGAGTTCGACATCGTGGGGATCTTCGACGGCGCCAAGCCGGGGACCGACCTGACGCCGATGTTCTTCCGGTACGACTACTTCGACGAAACGCGCGGGGTGGGCAAGGGCTTGGTGGGCTGGTATGTGGTGCGGGTGGAGGATCCCTCGCTGGCGCCGGCGGTGGCCCGGGCGATCGAGCGGGAGTTCGCCAACTCCTCGGCGGAGGTGAAGGCGGAGTCCGAGAAGGCCTTTCTGCAAAGCTGGGCGAAACAAATCGGCGACATCGGGCTGATCCTGACGGCGATTCTCTCGGCGGTGTTTTTCACGATCCTGCTGGTGGCGGGCAACACGATGGCGCAATCGGTGCGGGAACGGACCGCCGAGCTGGGGGTGCTCAAGGCGATGGGGTTCACGCACGGCCAGGTGCTGGGTTTGGTTTTGGCGGAATCGTGCTTGTTGTCCGGCACCGGTTGCGTGCTGGGGCTGGCCCTGGGTTGGCTGGCGACCGCCGGCGGCGACCCCACCGGCGGTGCGTTGCCGGTGTTCTACTTCCCCGGGAAGGACATGGCGGCGGGGTTGGGGCTGGGGTTGCTGCTCGGGCTGGCCAGCGGGGCGCTGCCGGCCTGGCAGGCGATGCGCCTGCGGGTGGCGGAGGCGTTGCGACGGCACTGAAACCGCGGGAGGACGCATGTTGAGGGCTTGGATCAACTGGTGGGTGCAGGTGGCGACGCTGACGTGGTTCAACCTCGCCAGCGTGCCGCAGCGACGCGGCGCGGTGGCGGCGGCGATGTTCGGCATCGCCGGGGTGGTGGGCGTGTTCGTGGGCACGCTTTCGATCGCGGAGGGTTTTCGGCACGCCACGACCACCGCCGGTTCGCCCCGCAACGTGATCGTGCTGCGGGGCGGCTCGGACACCGAAATGGTCAGCATCCTGACGGGGGAGGAGGTGCGGTGGATTGCGGACGCGCCGGGGGTGGCGTCCGACGAGCACGGGCCGCTGGTGTCGGCGGAGGCGTTCGCGATCATCAACCTGCCCAAACGGTCCACCGGCACGGAGGCCAACGTGCCGTTGCGCGGGGTGGGGCCGGCGGCGATGCGGGTGCGGGAGGGGTTTCGGATCGTGGCGGGGCGGATGTTCGATCCGGGCAAGGACGAGGTGATCGCCGGGCGGGCGGCGGCGGCGGAGTTCGCCGGGTTGGAGCCGGGCCGCCGGTTGCGCGTGGGCCGGCAGTACTGGCGCGTGGTGGGGATCTTCGCCACCGAGGGCGGGTTGGCGGAGTCGGAGGTGTGGACCGACGTGCGCGGATTCCAAGCGGCGTACAAGCGGCGGAACAGCTACCAGACGGTGCTGATGCGGTTGCGCTCGGAAGCCTTGTTTCCGGTCTGCCGCGAGGCGCTCGAAAAGGATCCGCGGCTGAACGTGAAGGTGATGCGGCAGGACGAGTTTTACCGGGAGCAGTCCACCTTGGTGACGAACCTCATCACCGGGCTGGGCTCGATCATCGCCGGGTTGATGGCGATCGGCGCCACCTTTGGGGCGCTCAACACGATGTACTCGGCAGTGGCGGCCCGGGCGCGGGAGATCGCCACGCTGCGGGCGCTGGGGTTTCCGGGCGGGCCGATCGTGGTGTCGATCCTGTTCGAGTCGGTGCTGGTGGCGCTGGTGGGCGGATTGGCCGGCGGGCTGGTTTCGTGGGCGGCGTTCGACGGCTTTCAGGCGGCGACCATGAACTGGCAGAGCTTCAGCCAGGTGGCGTTCACCTTCGACGTGACGCCGCGGTTGATGCTGGGCGGGATCGCTTGCGCGCTGGGGATCGGGTTGATCGGAGGATTGTTCCCTGCGTTGCGGGCGGCCAGACTGCCGGTGGCCGCGGCCCTGCGCGAAAGTTGAACGCCGCCGCGCGCGGTCACCGTCCCATGCCCGACCGATCCGAACGATTCGACCAAACGACACCCGCCGGCGCCGGCCGGCCGGCGGCCGTCTCGGCCATCGCGACCTCATGAAGCAGGCTGCCGCCGTCCAACCGCTGAAGGTGCTGGTGTTCGCCCACACCCCGCCGCCGCATCACGGGCAGAGCTACATGGTCCAGTTGATGCTCGAGGGGCTGCGCGCCGACACGCCGGAAGGCCGCCGCCGGGGCATCCGGTGTCACCATGTGGACGCCCGCTTGTCGGCGGGCCTGGAGGACGTGGGGTCCATGCGTCCGGGCAAGTTGCTGGCGCTGGGGCGGCATCTCCTTCAGGCATGGTGGGCGCGCTGGCGCCATGGCGTGCGCGTCTTCTACTACGTGCCTTCGCCGCCGAAACGCTCCGCCCTCTACCGCGACTGGCTGGTGATGCTTTGCTGCCGGCCCATCTTCCGGCGGCTGGTCTTTCACTGGCATGCGGTCGGGTTGGGCGAATGGCTCGAACGGGAGGCGCGTCCGTGGGAACGCCGGTTGAGCCATGGGCTGCTGGACGGCGCCGACCTGGCCATCGTGTTGTCCGATTTCAACCGGGCCGACGCCGCCCGCTTCCGGCCCCGACGGATGGT
This sequence comes from Verrucomicrobiota bacterium, assembly GCA_003695015.1. Taxonomy (GTDB): domain Bacteria; phylum Verrucomicrobiota; class Verrucomicrobiia; order Limisphaerales; family J093; genus J093. The sequence continues at coordinate 7,556 of RFJD01000581.1, forward strand.
GACCGTGGCCAACGGCATCCCGGATCCGTGTCCGGACTTCGAGGCCGTGCTGGCGCCCCGGCGAACGGCCCGGGCCGCCGAACGCCGCGCGCGGCTGGGGGCGTCCGCGAGCCGGCCGACCGGGGAAGGCGCCGGCCACGAGG
>RFJD01000582.1 GCA_003695015.1 Verrucomicrobiota bacterium
CGGGACGGCGTGTTGGAATTGCGGCGGCGCGTGGCGGCCGGGAGCGGTTGGGCATCGACGGGGGACTTGGTGGAGGAGAACGGCGGGTTGATCCGGGTGGTGGGCCGGGCGGATGCGGTGGCCAACGTGGGCGGGGTCAAGGTGAGTCTGGCGCGGGTGGCGGAGTTGGCGGAGGAGGTGCCCGGGGTGCGGCGGGCGCAGGCGGTGGCGGTGGCGAGTCCGGTGACCGGCGAGGTGGTGGGGTTGCGGTATGCGGTCGAGCCGGGGTGCGAGGCGGAGGCGGTCCGGGAGGCGATTCGGGCGCATTTGAGTGAGCGGCTGCCGAAGGCGGCCTGGCCGCGGGACTGGGAGGTGGCGGAGCTGGGGCCGGAAGTGAACGCCAAGCGGCGGCTGGCATGAAGCGGGTGTTGGTCACCGGCGGATCGCGCGGGTTGGGCCTGGCGATCTGTGAGCGGCTCCTGGCGGAAGGCTGGGAGGTGGCGACGGTCTCGCGCCGGCGGACGGAGGCAGTGACGCGGTTGGGGGAGAAGTTCGGCGGGCGGTTGCGGCATTGGGAGGCGGATTTGGCGGATGGCGAGGCGATGAAGCGGGTGGTCGAGGAAGCGGGCGTCGTGTCGCCGGGGTTGGACGCCTTCGTGGCGAACGCGGCGGTGGGCACGGAGGGCCTGCTGACGCTGACCTCGGAGGAGGCGATCCGGCGGACGATCGAGATCAATCTCACGGCCACGATCCTGCTGACCCGGCAGGTGGTGAAGGGGATGTTGGAGCGGGGCGGGCGGCTGGTGTTCGTGTCGTCGGTGGCGGCGCGGACGGGCTTCACGGGGTTGACGGTGTACAGCGCGACGAAGGGGGCATTGGTTTCGTTTTCGCGGGCGTTGGCACGGGAGTACGGCCGGCGGGGGATCCGATCGAACTGCGTGTTGCCGGGTTTCTTGGAAACGGAAATGAGCGCGACGCTGGGGCCCGAGCAGAAGGAACGGCTGGCGCGGCGGGCGGCCTTGGGGCGATTGGGCGAAGTGAACGACGTGGTCGGCGCGGTGGCTTTCTTGTTGAGTGACGAGGCGGCGTTCATCACGGGAACGGAGTTGGTGATCGATGGCGGCAGCACGGCCTGAAGAGGATTGGGCGGAAGTGTTCGCGCCGGGCGAATGGGTGCCCGAGGAAGTCCTGCGGCAGCGGTTGGCGGCGTGCGGGGCCGGGGTGCGCGTGTACCGTGGGGCGCGGCTGGTGCACCCGGAGCGGATCGCGATCGGCGCGCGGACGCAGATCGACGAAGGGGTGCGGATCTTTGCCGGCCAGGGAGTGCGGTTGGGGCGGCATGTGCATCTGGCTTTCGAGAGTTCGATTTCCGGAGGGGGGCGCTGCGAGGTGGGGGATTTCGTGAGCGTGGGCGCGGCGGTGCGGATCATCACGGGGACGGACGTGCCGGACGGCAGCGGGTTGACGAACCCCACCGTGCCGCCGGAGTACCGAGTGGTGAAACGCGGGGAGGTGGTTCTGGAGGACCACGTGCTGTTGTTCACGGGGGCGCTGGTGCTGCCGGGGGTGCGGATCGGCGAAGGAGCGGTCGTGGCGGCGGGCGGTTTGGTGCATCGGGATTTGGAACCCTGGCGGATCTATGCGGGCAACCCCTTGGTGCCGGTGGGGATCCGGCCGCGGGAGACGATCCTGAGACTCGCCCGCGAGACCCTGCTGCGGCATGGTTCGGACCATGAGTGACGTCGAGGTGAACGACGCGGCTGTCGGCGGGAGCAGCCCGCCGCGGGCGGCGAAGGCGACGGTCGGCGCCCTGACCGTGGCGGTGGCCTTGCTGTGGGTGTTTCCGCGGTTTTGGTATGGGCCGGGCACGCCGAAGGAAGGCGCGGTGTGGTTGACGCCCCGGACGGAGATCCCGGGCTGGGAGTTCCATGAAGAGCCGGTGGACAAGGTGGCGGAGCGGTTGCTGGTGGCGGATGCGCTGTTCAACGGCGTGTACACGAACCGCCAGGATCGGACGGTGGTGCGGGCCTTTTCCGCCAAGCGGTTCACGGAGAACCTCAACGACATCGGGCTGTTCGTGCACACGCCGGATCGCTGCTGGACGCAGGGCGGCTGGAAGCTCGAGCCTTCCGAGCCGACGCATCTCGAGTTGACGGTGCACGGGGTGAAGATGGTGTTCGAACGGCGGATCTTCGTGGCCGGCGGTCATCGCGAGCTGGTCTATTTCGGCGGCATGGTGGGCGGCGAACCGACGCCGTTCCGCCTCGACCACAACTACTCGGTGGCGCTGAAGTACCAAGTCAAACGCCCCGGCCAAAGGGTCGAGCAAAGCGGCCTGACCCGGGCCTTGGATCCCTTGTTCTGGCGGCGCTTGTGGGACGGATTCACGACGCGGAGCGCGTTGGCGGGCCCGAAGCAGTTCATTCGGGTGTCGACCGGCATCCTCGGCGATGACGTGGCGGCGGCGGACCGACGCTTGCAGGCGTTCCTGCCGGAGTGGCTGGAAGCGGTGGATTACCAGCAGGAACTGGCGGCATGGGAGGCGAAGCAGTCGTGAGTGAGGAACGCACGGCCGCGGTGAAACCGGCCGGCAAGGGCTGGGGCGGGCTGGGTTTGCTGGCCCCTTCCTTCGTGGCGATGGCCTGGCTCGTGGCCAAGGCCAGTTATTTCTGGAACCACAACCCCGATCTGAACTTCGGCTGGCTGGTCGTGCTGTTGTGCGCCTATCTGTTTTACGAAGGATGGGAACAACGGCCGCCGATTCAGTGGCGGCTCCGGTGGTGGGCCTTGGGGCCGGCGGTCGTGGGGCTGGGGTTGATGTTCCTGGTCCAGATTTACCAGGCGGCTTTGGGATCCAACGCCGCCAGCACCGTCGGCCTGGCGCTGGCGGTGATGTTGGTGGCGTGCGGGAACGTGGGGATGGTGTATGGCTGGGCCGGGATCCGGCGGTTCGGCATGGCGTATGCGTTTCTGTTGGTGGCCATGCCCATGCCCAGCGCCATCCACGGACCGGTGGTCGGCGGGTTGCAGTCGTTCGTCGCCACGGTGGACACCGAGATCCTGAACCTCATGGGCATCCCGGCCGAACGGGTGGGCAGTCTGATCCACCTGCCGGCCGGGACGGTGGGGATCGACGAGGCGTGCAGCGGCATCCGCAGCCTGCAATCCACGATCATGGCGACGATCTTCATCGGCTATCTGACGCTGCGGCGGGTGAGCTGGCAGGTCTTGCTGTTCGTCTGCGGGGTGGGGCTGGCGGTGCTGGGCAACCTGATCCGCTCGTTGTATCTGAGCCTCACGGCCTACAAGCACGGGATCGAAGCCGTGGAAGGGGTGCATGACGCGGCCGGGTGGTCGATTCTGATTTTCACGACCGCGGGGGTGATTTTCATTTCGTGGTTGTTGAACAGGTTGCAGCAACGGCTGGACGCGGAGCTGGCGGCCCGGGCCGGCGGCGATGAAGCTCGAAGCGAAACGACTGTTTGATCTGGTGGTGGTGGCGGGCACGGCGCCGGTCTGGCTGCCGGTGCTCGGGGTGTTGGCGGCGGCCGTCCGATGTTTCATGGGGCGGCCGGTTTTTTTTCGGCAGGTGCGTCCCGGGCTCAATGGCGAGCCGTTCGAGCTGTTGAAGTTCCGGACCATGACCGACGCGCGGGATGCGGAGGGTCGGTTGCTGCCGGACGACCAACGGTTGACCCGGTTCGGGCAGTGGCTGCGATCCACCTCGCTGGATGAGCTGCCGGAGCTGTGGAACGTGGTGCGCGGGGAGATGAGCCTGGTGGGGCCGCGGCCGTTGTTGATGGAGTACCTGCCGCTGTATTCGCCGGAACAACGCCGACGCCACGAGGTCCGGCCGGGCATCACCGGTTGGGCGCAGATTCACGGCCGCAACGCCCAGACGTGGGAGGAACGGTTCCGGCTGGACGTGTGGTATGTGGACCACCGGAGCCTCTGGCTGGACGTGAAGATCCTCTGGCGAACGTTTTGGAAGGTGTTGCGGCGCGAGGGGATCAACGCCCCCGGCGCGGCGACGATGCCGCGGTTTGAAGGGAACGGGCGGAACGCCTCGGCAGCGGACGGCGCGAGCGCCGGGAGCGGTCGGGCCTGATCGAAACATCGCGATGGGGCGACGAACCACCCGCCGGGCCGTGAGGCCGGCGGGTGTTGTTTTTTTCGCGGGGCTTCATTGCCGCCATTCCTTGGTTCGAGAGGCGGAAGGCGCTTGGGAGCAGGGGATTGGACGGCCTCAGAGGTTGCGGAAACCGGCCTGAGTCCCGCGGGAAAGCGGGGGCCGGAGGGCGGCGGGTTTGCAAAGCGGCGGGGCAATGGCAGACTGCCGCCCATGAAACGCGGATTATGGACTGTGTTGGTTTTGCTGCTGGCTGGCTGCAGCGGGCGTGGTCCGGAGACGGGGCCGATCCCGCCCGCCAGCGAGGGGCCGGAGGCCCAGACGGCGCCGTCAGCGGCGGAGGTGGTGCATGTGGATCCGGCGGAGGCGGCGAAGTTGATTGCGGGCGGTGACGTGCTGGTGCTCGACGTGCGGACGTCGAGGGAGTTCGCGCGGGGACACATCGAGGGCGCGACGAACGTGGATTTCCTGGCCGGGGACTTCCGGGAGCGGCTCAAGGGGGTGCCGACCAACCGGCCGGTGTTGGTGCATTGCGCGGTGGGCGGCCGGAGCACGGAGGCGTTGCCGGCATTGAAGGAAGCGGGCTTCGCGAAGATCTATCACTTGGACGGCGGCTTCAAGGCGTGGGAGGCGGCCGGCCAGCCGGTGAGCCGGTGAAGGGGCGGTCCGATGCCGATTTTCTACACATGCCAGCGATGCACGGCCTGCTGTCGGTGGCCCGGGGAGGTGAAGGTGACGGCGGCGGAGATCCGGCGGATGGCGGCTTTTTTGGGGATGAGCGAGGAGGCGTTCATCGAGGAACACACGCGCCTGCGGGAGGATCGGCGCGGGCTGGCGTTGAAGGAGCGACCGAATCACGAGTGCATTTTCCTCGAGGGGCGGGACTGCCAGGTCCAGCCGGTGAAGCCCCAGCAATGCCGGGATTTTCCGAACTTGTGGCGGTTCGAGGGCTTCGAGCGGTATTGTCGGGCCGTGCCGCGGGAAGTGGACGAGGAGACGTACGTGCGCCTGGTGCGGGAGGCGACCGGGCGGCGGAGTTGGCCCGGTATGCCGAAGGTGGGGGGCGGCGCCTCGAGGTCCGGCCGCGTGGTCAGATTGCCAAGCGATGAGTGAAGTTCGAGTCAGTTCGCCGCCATCGGCGGTGGAGCCGGGGCGGGATGGGACGCCAGTGCCGGTGGCGCGTCCGCGCAAGAGCGGGTGGCGGCTGTTTCGCGAGGTGTTGGACCACGCGGGGCCGGGTTACCTGCAGTTTGCCATCACCAACATCTGCAACGCGGACTGCGGGTTCTGCGGATTCGCGCGGTCGAAGTTCGATCCCAAGGCGCGCCGGAGCGTGACGCTGGAGGAGGCGCGGCTGGTGGTGGATGTTTGCGTGCGGGAGCACATCGGATACCTGCTGTTCGTGGGGGGCGAACCGATGGTGCATCGGGATCTGGTGGCGATGGTGCGTTACGCGGCCGAGCGCGGGGTCAGCCCGATGATCTGCACCAACGGCGGCTTGTGGACCGAGGAGAACATGCGGGCCCTGGCGGACGCCGGCTTGAGCAGCGTGATCATGTCGGTGGACACGCACGACGTGGCCGGGCACGAGGCGAATCGGGGTCTGCCTGGCGTGTGCCGGAAGATTCGCCGGGCGAACGAGTTTTTCGCCGGCCGCGGGATCCAGACCACCGCCAGCATCACGGCGAGCCGGTTGATCGAGGATTACGAGCGGCTGCCGGAGTTCCTGCGCGAGCTGGGGTTTGGCTCGTGTACGTTCAGCTATCCGCTCACCGACCTGGGGTCCACCTACCTGAGTTTCAGCGACAGCGGGTTGGTGAGCTACAGCCGCGAGGAGTTGGTGGGGGTGTTCGACAGGATCAAGGCCATGAAGCGGCGCAGCGGCTTTGCGGTGGTGAACCCGACCGAGTCGCTGACGGAGATGCAGCGGTTCGTGCGGGGCGAGCCGCAGCGGTTCGGTTGCCTGGCGGGGTTCAAGTACTTCTACCTGGACTGGAACCTGGACCTGTACCGCTGCCACTACTGGGAAAAGCCGATGTGCAAGATCCACGAATTCGACGCCTCGAAGCTGATCCGGGACGGCTGCCAGCGGTGCATGATCGACTGCTACCGGGATCCGAGCGTGCTGCAGTTCAACGCGGTGAGTTTGCACGATGCGTGGCAGGCCCTGAAGCGGGGGCGGTTGTTGAAGGCGGCGGGGCATTTGCTGGATCGGCGCAATCTGGTCTCCCTGCGCGCGGTGTGGGAGGACCGGCGGTACATCCGGGGGGTGTGAGCCGGGGAGCGCGCATTGGGGGCAAGGGAGATCTGTCGGGTTGTGGACCGCGTGCCCTCACGCGGCGAACGGGATCGCCGGCGGGAAGCTGGGGGGATGGGTGATGAGTTGAAGAGGGTTTGCGGGTGAGGCCGGGGCCGGGCTGGAAGCCCGCAACACGCTTGCTTTCAGAGTGCGCCGCCCCTCCGGCGCTTTGGAAAGCAGTACCGTCGCTGGGGGACCGCAGTCCAAGACGCAGGGGTTTTTTTCGCCATTCCTTTCCCGCTCAGCTTGGCGCGAAGCAGGCTGGAAGCTTGGAGCATGAGCCCAGGCTTGGCCGGCTTCGGCGTGACAGGCGGCGGCGGTTGCCGCAAGATGCGCGCCCATGACAACCAGCACGACGACGGGTTCGGCCAAGCGGTACCTGTTGCGCAACTCCTTGGTGGCGGCGTTGGGCGGGCTGTTGTTCGGGTTCGACACCGCGGTCATCTCGGGGGCGAACGAGGCGTTGCGGGCGTTGTGGAGTCTCAGCGACGCGCAACTGGGCTTCACCGTGGCCAGCGCGTTGATCGGGACGATCATCGGCTCGATCGCCGTCGGCTGGCCGACCGACCGCATCGGGCGGCGCGAGATGCTCAAGGTGTTGGGCGTGCTGTACTTTGTGTCGGCGGTGGGCAGCGCGCTGGCGTGGGACTGGTATTCGTTTCTGTTCTTCCGGTTCATCGGCGGGCTGGGGGTGGGCGGCGCCTCGGTGGTGTCCCCCATGTACATCGCGGAGATCAGCCCGGCGCGGGTGCGGGGTCGGTTGGTGGCGCTGGCGCAGTTGAACATCGTGGCGGGCATCCTGCTGGCGTTTCTCTCGAACTACAGCATCACCCTGCTGGACTTGGGCGCCGTCGAGTGGCGGTGGAAGTTCGGCGTGGAGGCGTTTCCGGCGGCGGCCTTTTTCCTGCTGTTGTTCGGCACGCCGCGGAGTCCGCGCTGGTTGATGGCCAAGGGGCGCGAGGCAGAAGCGCGGGCGGTGTTGCAGAAGATCAATCCGGACCCGGCGGCGGTCGAGGAGGAGCTCCGGGCCATCCGGGAATCGCTCGATCTGGAGCACCACCAGCTCAACGAGCCGTTCTACTGCCGGAAGTATCTCAAGCCGATTCTGCTGGCGTTCATGATCGCCTTCTTCAATCAGGCCAGCGGCATCAACGCGGTGCTGTACTACGCGGAAAGCATTTTTGCCATGGCGGGGGCGGGCCCGAAGATGGCGGCGTTGCAGCCGGTCATCCTCGGGCTGGCCAACCTGGTTTTCACGGTGCTGGCGCTGGCGGTGATCGACCACATGGGGCGGCGGAAGCTGATGCTGGTGGGATCGATCGGCTACATCCTGAGCTTGGGCGTGACCACTTGGGCCTTTGCGGTCCACGGGGGCGAGTTCAAGGCGGTGACCGATGCGTTGGCGGCGTTGAATCAGGCGCGCAGTGCGGGGGCGGACGCCGCGACGATCCAACAGCTCGAGGCGGCGTTGCAGGCGGCATTGCCGGCGGCGGCGGCCGGGGGGCGGTTTGTGCTGGGGGCGTTGATCGTGTTCATCGCGTCCCATGCCTTCGGGCAGGGGGCGGTGATCTGGGTGTTCATCAGCGAGATCTTCCCGAACCGGGTGCGGGCGCGCGGGCAGGCGTTGGGGTCGTTCACGCACTGGGTGTTTGCGGCCCTGATTTCGCAGACCTTCCCGATGGTGGTGGGGGCGTTCGGGGCGGCGGCGGTTTTCGGACTCTACACGCTGATGATGGTGGGGCAACTGGCCTGGGTGATCTGGGTGATGCCGGAGACCAAGGGGGTGCCGCTGGAGGAGATCCAAAAGAAGCTGGGCATCGATTGATGCCATTGAGTCCGGGGTCGGACCGGATCGGGGGCAAAAGAAGGCCCCGCCACGGACGGCGGGGCGGCAGTTGCCGGTTGGCGCACCGGGCGGCTCAATAGCAGTAGGCGTTCATGCCGTACCAGCAACCGGAGGCGCTGACCCATTCGCAGGTGGAACTGCCCCAGCCTTCGTTGACCTTCCACTGGCGTTGGGTCTTCACGGTGATGCCGGCGATGACCTTCTTGCGGAAGCGGTAGGCCCGGGCGATGGGGTAGTGTTCAAAATAACCGGTGCCCACGATGGCCGGACGACCATGATCGCGGATGGCAGCGACCGCCTTCTTGCGGGGCGAGGAGGAGGTGTAGGGGACGCACCAAGCGCTGGACAGGCTGATCCCTGCTCCGCGGTCGCTCGCCCACTGGTAGCCGTAGGACATGTTCCACGGGTCGGTGGCGGCTTGTGACTGGTACCCTGTGCACCAGGTGCCGGTGTAGGCGAAGACCGCTTGGATCAGCTCGCGCACATTGGCGTCGTTCCCCCACGGGGTGGGGGCGGTGGTGGGCCCGACGAGCCCGTCCACGCCTTGGTGGTCCCAGTAACCATAGAACATCGCCCAAGCAGTGGGGCCGCAGCCGCTCCAGCCGTTCGTGCAGCAGCCTGCCAAGTTCCTCTCCTGTTCATAGGGCGGAATCTCCGAACAGTTCGGGCCGCGGTAGGTGGTCCATGCCGTCCATCCGGTCGGTTGGATCGTGGCCCGGGGTTGGCCCACCACCAGCAGCCGCAGGTCGAGCCGGCCGTCCGGCAGAACCAACGTCAACAGGGAGACGCCGTCGGTTTGTCCGTGCACGTCCAAGCCGCCCTCGGGATTGACGCTGAGCGTGGCGAGATCTTCCTCCAAGTCGGCGCTTCGGAGGGTGAGTTCGGGCAACACGGTGACTGTTGCACCCACGGGAACCTCGACCAATGGCGGCAATTGGTCCTGGCGGAGGTCCCATTCCAACCGGGCGAAAGCCCCTTGGTATTCGCGGAGACGGATGAATGCCGGGCCGTGCAGATAATCTTCGCGAAAGGCTTGGTAGCTGGCGTAGGGGGTCGGTTCGGCCGCGGGCGCGTCGTCTTGCCGCAGGAGCTGGCCGTCGGCGACCTCGAAGTTGAAGCTGGCACCCGCCGACTCCAGCAACGCGGCCGGAAACGAGACGGGGGTGACGCCGCTGGTGGCCACCGGATCGCCTTTGGCGTTCTCGGCCACCCAGAAGCCGCCGCTGTACCGGACGAAGCGGGCAATGGCGGCCGGCCCGGCCAGCAACTGCAGCCGCTCGGTAGGCGTCAGGCCGCTGGTGGCGTATCGGGGCACCGGTTGATCATGCGGGCCGGAGGAAACGAGGATGTAGCCCAGCCCGACCGACGGCGCGACAGGCTTGGATTGCGGAAAAGTGTCGGCGGCGTTGGTGAGGGAGAGCCCGGCGGACGGGGGCGGGATCACCTTGAATTCGAACCAGGCGGGTTCGGCGCCATCATGGAAGGCCGGATCGAAGACCGGGGTGACCAAGGGGGCCAGGCGGGCCTCGGTCCAGTCCGGTTCCTCTGCGCGGAGGGATTCGAGGTGCTCGATGGCGACCTCGAGGACCGTGGGTGGCACCGCCTCGATGGGCATTTCGAGGCTGCTTCCCGGGGCATTGGTCAGGTCGATGCGGAGGCGATAGAACGCGCCACCGGGGCTGACCGGGTCCAGGAAGCCGCCGTCGGGACTGGCAACGAGCGTGTCGGCGGGCAGCGCGCGCCAGGGCCCGGTCACCGACGGTGCTTTCTCAAGGTGAAGGCTGACGCTGGCGGGGTTGGATTGGGCTTGGAGATTGGCCGTGGCGGCAGCCAGGAGAAGGACAACGGCTCTGATGGTGTTCATGGTAAACCCAATTTAATACGAGTTATGACGATGTCAAGTCGGGCGCGACCCGGGCTGGCCGGGCGGCATCGGGATGGCTGGCGGCCGGGCCGCGAGGCCGGGCGGTGGAGGGGTTGGGGTCGGGTCCGGGTGCGAGGCGCGTGAAGGGTGGGGGTGCGTTTTTTGATTGGACAAAGCGATGAGTTCGATTAGCTTGGCAAGCGTGTGACCGGGCTCGCCGGAGTCCGGTGAAGTTGGCGAACCATGCTGACGGTTGCCACAGCGAACGGTTGCAAACCGGCGCCCGCCGGCGGCAGGGTTCGCGCATCCCTCAACCCCCAAACCTCCACAGAGCGTATGACCAAAACAGTCCAGCTCCTGAACACTCCGTTGACGCACACGAACCGTCCTTTCCGGCAGGTGGACGCCCGGCCGGACAAGGCCCGGAAGCACCGCTACGAGCGGCGGAAGATCCGGGAGTGTTTGCGCCACGGCGATTGGTCCGACGATGCGGGGGGTTGACCGAACGCAGTGTTTTGGGAAGTTGGGCCGCCCCGCGGGGCGGCCCTTTTCTTTGGGAGTCATGAAAGCCAATCAACCCACGACGGAGGGCGAGCCGACCGGGTCGGCGGGCGGTTTCTTGCCATCGGCGGAGCCTTCCCGGATAGTCCGGCCCGTGCAGAAAACGCTGCCGGAGATCACCCGCCGACTGCTGGAGTCCTACGATCGGATCGGCGGCATCAACCACCTGGACGGGAAGAACCTGCCCTCGCGGCATGCCATCGAACTGATCGTACGCGACCTGCTGCGGCTGTTGTTCCCGGGATTCTTCAGCGACCGGGTGCTGCACTCGAGCGAAGTGGGCGTCGAGACCGCGACCTTGGTGGATTCGGTGGCGGGCCGGCTGGAGGTCGAGATCGCCAAGAGTCTCGAGGCTGCGCCGCCGGAGGGGGTCCAGCCGCGGGAGGCGCGGCGGTTGGCGCGCGAGATCACGCTCGATTTTCTGGCCGGGTTGCCGGAGGTGCGGGAGCTGCTGCAGACCGACGTCGAGGCGGCCTACAACGGCGACCCGGCGGCGCTGAGTCCGGACGAGGTCATCGTGGCCTATCCTTGCGTCGAGGCCATCGCGGTGCAACGCACCGCCCATCTGCTGTACCTGCGGCAGGTGCCGTTGATTCCCCGGATGATGACCGAGTGGGCCCACGGGCGGACGGGCATGGATCTGCATCCGGGGGCGCGGATCGGGTCGCACTTCTTCATCGACCACGGCACGGGCACGGTGATTGGCGAGACCTCGATCATCGGCAACCGGGTGAAGATGTACCAAGGGGTGGGCTTGGTGGCGCGGTCGTTGTCGGCCGGCCAGGCGCTGCGGGGGAAGAAGCGGCATCCGACCCTCGAGGACCGGGTGACGGTGTACGCCGGGGCGACGATCATGGGGGGCGACACGGTGGTGGGGGCGGGCAGCACGATCGGGGCGAGCGTGTTCCTCACGCACAGCGTGCCGCCGAACTCGCTGGTGATCCTCGAGGGGCTCCAGGTGAAGGTGATGGAGAAACGGCGCCCCGAACCGCCGCTGGATTTCCAGATCTGAGCCGGGGACGGGCCGGGACAGGCGGCTCCGGCTGGCGAACCCGCGGGCCGTGGCTCATACTTCGACGGCGTCGGGCGATGGACGTCCGGCGGGAGCAACGATCACAGCATGGCCACGGCAGTGAATGAAGCGGCGGAGGTTTACGCGCGTCTGGAGGGAGCGATCACGCGCGTGATCCGGGGACAGCGGCGGGTGGTGCGGCATCTGTTGGCGGCGTTCGTGGGGGGCGGCCACGTGCTGCTGGAGGACTTTCCCGGGACGGGCAAGACGACCCTGGCCAAGGCGTTGGCGAGGGCGATGGACGTGCGGTTCCGGCGGGTGCAATTCACCCCGGACCTGCTGCCTTCGGACATTCTGGGGGTGGCGGTGTACAACCAGAAGAGCGGCGAGTTCGAGTTCCACGAGGGCCCGGTGTTCACGAACATCCTGTTGGCGGACGAGATCAACCGGGCTTCGCCGCGGACGCAGTCGGCGTTGTTGGAGGCGATGGCCGAGCGGCAGGTGAGCGTGGAGGGCGAACGGCGCGATCTGCCGGAGTTGTTCCTGGTGATTGCGACGCAGAACCCGGTCGAGTTCCGCGGCACCTATCCGCTGCCGGAGGCGCAGATGGACCGGTTCGCCGTGCAACTGTTGCTGGGCTACCTGCCGCCGGAGGAAGAGGCGGAGCTGTTGGCGGCGCAGGCGGATCATCACCCTCTGGACGATCTGGAGCCGTGTGTGGGGCGGGGGGAGATCGAGGCCCTGCAACGGGCGGCGCGGGCGGTGCGTGTCAGCGCCGAGATCCGCCGGTACATCGTGGCGCTGGTGGATGCGACGCGGAAAGCGGAGGGGGTGCGGTTGGGGGCCAGTCCGCGGGCGTCGCTGGCGTTGATGAAGACGGCCCAGGCGCTGGCGCTGTTCGAGGGTCTCGAGTTCGTCACGCCGGATCAGGTGCAGGAGCTGGCGCTGCCGGTGATTGCGCACCGGCTGGTGTTGGATCCGCAGGCGAAGTTTTCCGGCCGGACGAACCGGGACGTGGTCGAGGAGATTCTCCGGCGGGTGCCGGCGCCGGCGTGAGCGGGCGGCGGACGGTCCGGGGCATGAGGCCCATGGGATTGCGGCTGCTTCATCTTTTTCACCGAATGGGCCGGCGGCTGGCAACCGCCTGGCGGCAGCGGCTTACTCCCGCGGGCAAGGCGGTGGTGGTGACCCTGGGGCTGGCGTTGTGCGCCTCGGATCCCGAGCAGACACTGGCCTGGCAACTGGCCGGGGTGCTGCTGGGGTTGCTGGGCATGTCGTGGATCATGACGCCGTTTTTCCGGGGGCGGTTCGACGTGGAACGGCATCCGCCCCGGCTGGTGACGGCGGGTGAACCGTTTCACTTGCGGGTCCGGGTGTGGAACCTGGGGCGGCGGCGGGAACGGGGTTTGGAGTACGTGGAGGACTTGGGCGATCCGCCGGTGACGCTGGCGGAGCTGGAGGCGCGGATGCGGCCGGGGCGCTACAACCGGAGTTTCCGATTGAGCCCGCCGCTGCCGCCGATCCGGATGTCGCGGACCGAGGCGGCCCCGCTTCCGGAACTGCCGCCGGGCGGGGCGGCCGAGGTGGTGGTGCCGATCGTGGCGTTCCGGCGGGGGCCGCTGGTGTTGCGGGGCGGGTTGGTGGGACGGCCGGATCCGTTCGGGCTGGTGCGTTCGTTTTGCCGGGTGCGCCGGCCGCACACGGTGCTGGTGTTGCCGCGGCGGTATCCGCTGCCGCCGATGGCCCTGCCGGGGGCGACGGCCTATCAACGCGGCAGCATGGCCATGGCGGCGGGGGTGGGCGAGTCGGAGGAGTTCGTCGCCCTGCGGGAATACCGGCGGGGGGATTCGCTGCGGCGGATCCACTGGCGCAGCACGGCGCGTCTGGGGGAGCCGGTGGTGAAGGAGTTTCAGGACGAGTTCTTCACCCGACACGCGCTGGTGTTGGACACGTTTTGCGAGGCGGCGGCGGATGCGTTGTTTGAGGAGGCGGTGGCGGTGGCGGCCTCCTTTGCCTGCACGATTCCGGATCTGGATTCGCTCTTGGACCTGATGTTCGTGGGGCCGCAGACGGTGTGCGTGACCAGCGGGCGGGGTCTGGGCCACGCCCAGCAATTGCTCGAAGTCTTGGCGGCGGCGCGGCCGTGCCGGGAAAACCGGTTCGATCAACTGCGGTCGCTGGTGCTGGAGCATGCGGACCGGCTCAGCGGCGTGATTCTGGTGGCGCTGGAGTGGGACCGGCGTCGGCGCGAACTGGTGAGGCGGCTGCGGGCGCTGCGCATCCCGGTTTGGGCGTTGGTGCTGCGGGCGCCGTTCGAGAAGCAGCCGTTCCGACCGGGGCCGCCGGGGGATCAGCCGGACCGCTTGGTGGTGTTGGAGGCGGGCCGGGTGGAGGC
>RFJD01000128.1 GCA_003695015.1 Verrucomicrobiota bacterium
CATGAGCTTCCTGGCGCCCATGGCTTTCGTCTTCGCCGCCGCCCTGCCGGTGGTGGTGGTGTTCTACCTGCTGAAGCGAAAGCGCGTGGTGAAGCTGGTTTCCAGCACCGTGCTGTGGCAGCGGTTTCTGGCCGAGACGCGGGCCAGCGCCCCCTTCCAAAAACTGCGCCACAACTGGCTGCTGGTCTTGCAGTTGCTCATGCTCGCCTTGGTGGTGCTGGCCATGGCCCGACCCTACTTCACCGGGCCGCTCACCCCGGGCGGACTGCAGGTGGTCATCCTGGACGGCTCGGCCTCGATGCAGGCCACCGACGTCCAACCCAGCCGCTTTGCCGCCGCCCGCCGTCAGGCCCTGGCCCTGGTGGACGGCATGCGCCCGCACGACCAGATGGCCGTGCTGCTGGCCGCCGCCCAGACGGAGGTCAAGCAAAGCCCCACCAGCAACAAGGCCGCCCTCCGCCGCGCCATCAACGCCTGCGAACCGATCGACGGCCCCGGCGGCCTGGCGGAGGCGTTGCGGCTGGCCCAATCGCTCACCCGCGACCGCGTGGACGCCGCGATCCATCTGTTCAGCGACGGCGCCGTCGCCGGGCTCGACGAGTTCGAAAACGCCGGACTGAACCTGCTTTACCACCGCGTGGGCGAAAGCGCCGACAACCGCGGCATTGTGGCCCTCGACGTCCGGCCGCATCCGGAGGATCCCACCCGCCAAGCCGTGTTCGTCACCGTCCTCAACGCCGCCACCAACCGCGTCACCGCCCGGCTCGAACTCTACTTCGAAGGCGCCATGCTCGAAGCCCGCGCCATCGAGTTCGCCGGCCGCGAAACCGTCTCGGAGGTCTTCTCCGTCGAGCAGCAAACCGACGGCGTTTACGAACTGCGCCTGAACGGCGGCGACGCCCTGCCGGTGGACGACGTCGCCTGGGCCATCGGCCGGCTGCCGCGCCCGTTGAAAGTGCTGCTGGTCACCGCCGGCAACCGCTTCCTGGAAAAGGCCCTGTTGGCCCAACGCCGCGTCGAGCTCAGCACCACCACGACCCTGGACCACGACCCGGAGGAGTTCGACCTGACGGTCCTCGACAACATCGTCCCCGCCGTCTGGCCCGGCGGCAACGTGCTGACCTTTCGCGCCGCGCCGCCCGAGTGGGTCCAGACCGACGGCGTCCTCGAAAACCCGCCGATCGTGGATTGGAAGAACACCCATCCCCTGCTCCGCTTCATCACGCTGGACAACGTGGCCGTGCTCGAGGCCGCGAAGGTCGTCTCGGCCCCGTGGGCCGAAACGTTGGTCGAATCGACCGCCTCGCCCCTGCTGCTGGCCGGGGAACTGAACCAGCGGCGCATCGTGTACGTGGCCTTCGACGTCCTCCAGAGCACCTGGCCCCTGCGCATTTCGTTCCCCATCTTCATCGCCAACGCCCTGCAATGGCTGGACCCCACCGCCCGCGAGGCCACCCGCTGGCAAATCCATCCCGGCGAACCCCTCCGGCTGACACTGCCCGAACCCGCCGAATCCGTGACGGTCCGCCTCCCCGACGGCCAAACCCGGTCGGTCCGGCTGCCGGAAGGCTCCCGCCAACTGGTCTTCGGCGAAACGGCCCGCCGCGGTCTCTACGAGGTCCGGGAAGGCACGAACACTTTTCGATTCTGCGCCAACCTGCTGGATCAGCAGGAAAGCGACATCACGCCGCGAACCGAACTGAAGTTGGGCCGGTTCGCCGCGGCCAAAAACGCCGAGGAACAGGTCGCCAACCTCGAGCTGTGGCGTTGGATCGCCGCGGCCGGACTGCTGGTGCTCTTGTTCGAGTGGTGGTGGTACCACAAGCGCAGCGTATGAAAGCCCCGTCCCAGCCAGATGCCGCCAAACGCCCGCGTGTCCGGACCTGGGCGGCCATCGGTCTTGCCGGTCTGGGCTTGGCCGCCTTGCTCGCCTCCGGCTGCGGGCAGGTTGGCTCCGAAGTCGTCGTCTATGCCGCCCAAGACCGGCTTTACGCCGAGCCGTTGCTGCGGCGGTTCGAGGAGGAAACCGGCCTGCGTGTCCGGGCGGTTTATGACAGCGAGGCGGTCAAGACGGTCGGCTTGGCGCAGCGCCTTCTGGCCGAACGCGACCACCCGGCCGCCGACCTTTTTTGGGGCAACGAGGAGATGCGGACGCGGCAACTGGCGGCGCGGGGGGTGTTCGATCCCGTGGACGGTTTCCGCGCGTTCGGCTGGCGCAGCCGGCGGGTGGTCGTCAACACCAACCACGTCGCGCTCGGGGAGGCGCCGCGCTCGCTGCTGGAACTGACCAACGCCGTCTGGCGCGGCCGGGTGGCGCTGGCCTTCCCGCTTTTCGGCAGCACCGCCACGCATTTCGCCGCCTTGCGCCAGCATTGGGGGGACGACCTCTGGGAGGCATGGTGTCGCGGGTTGGTCGCCAACCGGGCCATGGTGGTGGACGGCAACTCGGTCGTCGCCCGGTTGGTCGCCCGCGGCGAGGCATGGATCGGGTTGACCGACTCCGACGACGTCCGCGTGGTGCAGCGCGAGGGCGCGCCGGTGGCCATGCTGCCGTTGAACGAGGAATCGTTGCTGTTGCCCAACACGCTGGGGATCGTCCGCGGCGGTCCGAACCCGGAGGGAGCCCGGCGGTTGGCGGATTTCCTGACCCGGCCCGACATCGTGGAGAGCCTGGTCGAGGCGGGGGCGTTGGAAGGGGCGGATCCGGCGACGGCGACGGCGCGGGGGTTGCAGCCGGATTGGGACCGGCTGCTCGCGCAACTCGAGGATACGAACCAACGACTACGGGCATGGTTTGTGCACTGAGGTCATGAGCTGGCGTTTGCTCCAAAACAGCCTGTTGCTGGGCCTGCTGACGACGGCCTTGGCGGGCGTTTTGGGGTTGCTGACCGCGATGGCCGTCGCCGGCAGCCGCCGGGGCCTGCGCCGACTGGCGCTGGCGCTGGCCGGGGTGAACCTCGCCCTGCCGCCGTTTCTGCTCACCAATTGCTGGATGGCGTTGCTGGGCCACAACGGCCTGCTGCGGCCCTGGTTCCCCGGCACGATCTATTCCCTCGGCGGCGCGGTCTGGATCCTCGCGCTCTGGTTCTGGCCGTTCACCTTTGTCGGCGCCCTCACCGTCTGGAGCCGGCTGGACCGGTCCCTGCTCGACGCCGAACCGGCGCTGCGCGGTTGGGCGCTGTTTCGCCACCTGCTCTGGCCCATGGCCGCCCCGAGCGTCCTGGCCGCCGCCGCCTTGACCTTCGTGCTCGTGCTCAACCAGTTCACCATCCCCGCCCTGCTTCAGGTCCGGGTGCTGGCGGCGGAGGTCTGGCTGCGGTTCAACGCCGATTTGGACGCCGCGGGGGCGTTCGTCGCCGGCCTGCCCCTCGTCGCCGCGGCCGGCTTGTTGTTGCTCCTCCTGCGGCGGCGGCCGCTGCCCTGGCCGGCCGTCGAGGACGAAACCACGCCCGGCCTGCTGCGAAACCGGCTGGGCACGGTGTGGCGGGTGGCCGCGGGAATCGCCGGGCTGAGCGTGGCGTTGGGGTGCGTCCTGCCGCTGGTTCACCTGCTTCTGGAGGGCACGACCTGGCGACAATGGGAGGCGGCCTGGGCGACCGGCCGCGCCGGATTGACGGCCAGCCTCGCGTATGCGGGCGTGACGGCGGCTGCGGTGCTGGCTTTGGGAGCGGCGTTGCGACGGTGTCCGGGGGGCGGCGTCTTGTGGCTTTTGTTCCTGATCCCGGGCGTGTTGCTCGGGTTGGGCTTGTTGCTGGCGTTCAACCGCCCGGTATGGTTTTGGCTCAGCCGCGGGGTGGCGTTGGCCGCGATCGCACTGGTCCTCCGTTATCTGGCGGTGGGACGCGCTGGGTGGCGGTTGGCGGTCGGCCGGTGCGATCCGGCCTTGGCCGACGCCGCCCGCCTGGAAGGCGCCACGGGTTGGCGGCTCTGGTTCCGGGTGCACTGGCCGCAACTCGCCCGGCCGCTCGCGGCCACTGCCTACGTGGTTTGGTTGCTGAGTCTCTGGGACGTGGAAACCGTCCTGCTGTTGGCCGCGCCCGGAGGCGAGACGCTGCCGATGGTCATCTTC
>RFJD01000129.1 GCA_003695015.1 Verrucomicrobiota bacterium
CGGCGCCTCGGCCGGGCCATCCGAACCCCGCGCCACCGGCTGGTCGAGTGGAAGCCCTTTGGCGCGCCGGATTCCGCGGCCGAGTACGAACTGTACGACTACGAGGAGGACCCGCTGGAAACGGTGAACCTCGCCGCCCAGCGCCCCGAGGTGGTGGCCCGACTCAAGGCGTATTTGGACCGCCAGCCGGAACCGCGTCCGCCCGTGCGGCGTTGAGGTCGCGCCGGCGAAGAGGGGTCGGCGCCGGGCCGCCGCGCCGCCTTGTTCGCGAGACGACCGGCGCCCCTTTCACACCGGACCGGTGGAACCGGCCGGGCGCGCCTCGCTGGACTCGGGGATTGTCCGGGGTTGGCGGAGCGGGCGGGGGATCATTCCCACTCCTTCATCGCGTACTTGACCATGGGCTGGCAGAGCTGGGTGTTGAGCAGGCCGTCCTCCGGGTTGATGGCCGTGCTGAGCGCCACGCTGCCCCAGGGTTGCCAGCCTTCGGCGATCTTCTGCTGAACCTCCTCGGCCAGCACCTTCGGGATTTCGCCGGAGACGATGCAGTAATCCACCACGGTCATCGTTTTCATCGCTCGGGAGCATGGCACAACGGGGCGCGGATTTCAGGCGCGGAGTGAGCCGCCGCCCTTCGGGAACCGGGCTCGTTTGGCGGCGGCCACGAGACGGTCGGCCAGCCGGGTGGGTTCCGGCAGCCGCCGTCCCCGACCGCACCGCAGACCAACTCCACCGCCCCTTCCAGCGTCATGCGGTGGCCCACGCTGACGTACACCGGCCGCACGTCATCCCGTGTCCGCAGGACCGCGCCGATGATCTGGTCGCCGTCCCGCAGGGCCGCCCTGTCGCCGCGGTGGCGCCCCGGCGGTTCGTGGGTTCCCGTCAGGAGACTCTTGGCGCAGCCGGCTGCGGGGAGGTCCAGCAGAACCCCCAGGTGACAGGCGATGCCGAAGCGTCGCGGATGGGCGAGTCCCTGGCCGTCGCAGAGGAGGGCGTCCGGGAGCCGGCGCAACCGCCGCAGCGCGGCGAGAATGGCCGGCGCTTCACGGAAGGAAAGCAGTCCCGGGATGTAGGGGAAGCGCAGACGGGCGGCGGCGACGTGTTCCTCGCAAACCGCGCCGGTTTCCAAATCCCACAACACCACGCCGGCCAGGCATTGGCGTCCGTCCGGCGAAAAGGCGGCGTCCACGCCCGCGACGAACCGGAGCGGACCGGGCGGCGGCTCGATGCGGACGCGCGCGGCCAGCTCCCGTTGGAGGGCGATGGCTTCGGCGGGGGTGAGGTTCCAGCGATGGGGCAGCGGCGGCAGGCGCATGGCGGGGCGTGAGGGTTCAGAGCCAGAGCCGGATCAGGCGCACCACCAGCACCAGCGCCACCAGCAGGAGGACGATCCCGGAGACGTGGGACAGGACGATCAGCGACCGGGTCGAGAGCCGCCGGTGGGCGTGGGTGGCGGCGTAGGAGAGAATCAGGAACCAGAGGAACACGCCGCTGACGATCCCGGCCACGCAGGCGGTCTTGCCCGGGCCCGAATCGGCGATCCAACCGTGGCCGACGAACACCGAGGCGGCCGCCACCCAGAACACCAGGACGCCCGGGTTGGCCGCCAAGCGGACGAATCCGGTCATGAACGCCGTGTGCGGGTGCAGCTTTTCCTCGACCAAGCGGGCTGTGCGCCCGATGCCGGGGACGTCATGCAACCGCACATAGCGAAGGCCCAGGATTACCAGCAGCGGGATGCTCAACCCTTGGAGCAGGGTCGTGGCGGCGCGGCTGCGCAGCATCCCTGAGAACCCGGCGAAGGCGATGCCGCAGTAGATCGCCTCCATCACCGTGGCGCCCAGCCCCATCAACAGTGCCCGGCGAAACCCGCGCCGGCCGCCCTCGTTGAGGATGGTGGTGTTGATCGGGCCCACCGGCACGGCCGAGAGGAACCCGCTGAGCAGGCCGACCAGAAACGTCCATGTGAGCAATGCCGGGTCCATTCGCCAAAGCCGCGCCACCCGTGTCACGGCGGGAGCAGCCGGGGCCTTAGGTGCCAGATCGCACCGGCTTTGGCAAACCTCCCTTCCCCGGCGGCCTTTGTCGCCGCCGCCGTTCCGGCGTCCGGGAAGCGCTTGCGTCGGGAGCGCTCGGGCCGCAAGTTCAGCGGCCATGGCAACGGGCGATTCCTTGGACGAATTGATGGTCTGCCGGCTGCAATCGCGCTCCGGCACGGTCACGCCGTGCAGCATCGTGATCTTCGGGGCCAGCGGCGACCTGACCTCGCGGAAGCTGATCCCGGCGTTGTACCACCTGGCGCTGGACGGTTTGTTGCCGGAGCCGGTGCGGATCATCGGGGTGGCGCGCCGCGAAAAGACCGACGATTCGTGGCGGGCGGAGCTGTTCGAGGCGCTGAAGGCCCACTCGCGCACCCAGCCGGTCGATGCCGCCCGATGGGAGCGTTTCGCCGCGAACGTGCATTATTGTCGCGGGGACCTGACCGATCCGGCCACGTACCGTCGGCTCGGCGAACGGCTGGCCTCGTTCGAGGACCCGCGTCTGCAGAAGAACCTGTTGTTGTACCTGGCGGTCCCGCCCAGCCAGTTTGGCGGCATCACGGAGCAACTGGCCGCCGCCGGCCTGCTCCAGCGCGAGCCGGAGGAGCCGCATTGGCAACGGTTGGTGGTCGAGAAACCTTTCGGACACGACCTCGCCTCCGCCCGCGCCCTGAACGACGAGCTGCTCCGCCACGCCCACGAGCATCAGGTCTTCCGCATCGACCATTACCTCGGCAAGGAAACAGTCCAGAACATCCTCATGTTTCGTTTCTCGAACGCCATCTTCGAGGAGCTCTGGACCCGGCAGTCCATCGACCACGTCCAGATCACCGTCAGCGAAAAACAGGGGGTCGGCTCGCGCGGCGGTTATTACGAGGAGGCGGGCGCGCTGCGGGACATGGTGCAGAACCACCTCCTGCAGGTGCTGGCGTTGGTGGCCATGGAACCGCCGGTGGCCCTCGAGGCCGAGGCCATCCGCGACGAAAAGGTCAAACTCCTGCGCTCGGTCCGCCCCTTCGATCCGGTCCGCGTCCGCGAGTGCGCCGTGCGCGGGCAGTATTTCGCCGGGCAGGTGGACGGCGAAACCGTGCCCGGCTACCGGCAGGAGCCCAAGGTGCGACCGGATTCGAACGTCGAGACCTTCGTCGCTCTGCGGCTGTTGATCGACAACTGGCGGTGGTCGGGGGTGCCGTTCTACCTGCGGACCGGCAAGCGGCTGCCCTTGAGCGCCAGCGAGGTGCGGGTGCAGTTCCGGCCCACGCCCCACGTGCTGTTCGCCGCCCAATGCGGCACGCGCCTGGACGCCAACGCCATCACCCTCCGCCTCCAGCCGCAGGAGGGCATTTCCCTCCGCTTCAACGGCAAGGTCCCGGGCGTGAGCACCGAGGTCCGGCCGGTCCGCATGCACTTCCGTTACGACACCGAGTTCGGCGCCTACACGCCGGAGGCGTACGAACGGCTGTTGTTGGAGGCGATCGAAGGGGACCCGACCCTGTTCCTGCGCCGGGACGAGGTCGAAACCGCCTGGCAAATCGTGGATCCGATCCGGGCCGGCTGGGGCGATGCGCCGCTGACCAACCGCGAGTTCTACGCGGCCGGCACGTGGGGTCCGGTGGCGGCGGAGGATCTGCTCGCCCGGAGCGGCCACGCCTGGCGCAACCCCACCCCCAACGCCTGATGGATCCAGCCATGAAGATCCCTCCCGGAGTGGTGTGGCGGCCGTTCAAGGACGCGGGTGAAATCGCCTGTGCCGCGGCGCGCGAATGGGTCGGGCTCCTGCGACGACGGCCCGACCGCCGCCGGCCTTGGTGTGTGGCGCTTTCCGGCGGACGAATCGCCCCGAAGCTCTACGCGGCGGTGGTGGAGGAAACCGGCCCCGACCGGGACCTCTGGGACGGGGTCGAGTTTTTCTTCGCCGACGAACGCTGGGTGCCTCTGGACGATCCGGAGAGCAACTACCGGCTCGCCCGGGAGGGACTGTTCGACCCGTTGAACATCCCGACGGCCCGCCGCCATGGATTGGCGGGACCGGATCGCGAGTTCGCCGTCGCCCAGGCGCAGGCGCGGTTGCTGTTGCGGGCGCCCACCACGCCCGAGGGACACCCGATCTTCGATCTGGTGATCCTGGGCATGGGCGAGGACGGCCACGTGGCCTCGATCTTTCCCCAGAACCTTGCGTCGCTGGCGGACAGCCGGGCGGTCTGGGTCCCGGTCGAAGGCCCCAAACCACCGCCCGAGCGGCTCACCCTCACGCCGGCGGTCTTGGCGGCGGCGCGGGAGGC
>RFJD01000583.1 GCA_003695015.1 Verrucomicrobiota bacterium
AACATCACCGTGCGGCACTGCTCGATCTACGACACGCCGCGTGCGGGCATCAACATCGGCGACGGCTGCTGGGGCGGCCACGTCATCGAGTTTTGCGATGTGTTCGACACGGTTTTGGAAACCGGCGACCACGGTTCGTTCAACTCGTGGGGGCGTGACCGTTTCTGGGGCCTGAAGGACGTGGACTTGAACACCATCACGCAGAGCGAATTGCGGGACCTGCCGCTCTTGGACGCCACCCGCCCCAACATCCTGCGGAACAACCGCTGGCGTTGCGACCACGGTTGGGACATCGATCTCGACGATGGTTCCTCGAATTACCGGATTTACAACAACCTTTGCCTTCACGGGGGACTCAAGAATCGTGAAGGGTTCTATCGCGTGGTGGAGAACAACGTCATCGTCAACAACTCGTTCCATCCGCACGTTTGGTATCGCCACAGCGAGGACGTGTTCCGCCGCAACATCGTCTTTACTCCCTACAAGCCCATCCGCGTGCCCAAACCATGGGGCCGGGAGGTCGATTACAACCTGCTGCATCGACCGGGCATGAAAGGCACGCAGCCGGCCGCCGTCCTGCAACAGCAAAGCGGACGCGATGAGCATTCCGTTGTCGGTGACGCGCTGTTCATCGACCCGGCCCGCGGCGACTACCGCGTGAAGGAGGGTTCGCCGGCTCTGGCGCTGGGTTTCCGGAACTTCCCCATGGACCAGTTTGGCGTCACCAGCCCGCGGTTGCGGCGCTTGGCTCGCACACCTGAATTGCCGCAGGCCGGGGAAGGGCAGGAGCAGGCAAGTAACCGGGACGCGCGCGTCGTCGCGTGGCTTGGCGCCAGGCTCAAGAACGTGATCGGCCTCGGTGAAGTGTCTGCCGCGGGCCTGCCTGATGAGATCGGCGTGAGCATCGTGGAAGTGCCTCCCGGTAGTCCCGCCGCTGCAGCCGGACTCCGCGCGGGCGACGTCATCCTCGAGTGCGCCGGACGCCCGGCTCATGAACTTGGCCAGTTCCTGCGGGCATGGCGCCGTGCTTCCGGCACGGTGAGCCTGCGAATCTGGCGTGACCAAAAGAGCGTCGAATTGAAAATAACGAAGCCATGATCCAAGACTCGAAACGCAACGATCGGCCTGCATTCATGCGAAAACTGTTGATCATCCTCGCTGCGGGGCTTGTGGCGCCGGCGCCGGGGTGGAGTGCAGTCAAGAACGCCAGGCCGAACATCGTTTACATCCTTGCCGACGACCTCGGCTACGGCGACGTGCATTGTTTCAATCCCGATCGCGGCAAGATCCCGACCCCCAACCTCGATCGGCTGGCGGGCGAGGGCATGATGTTCACCGATGCGCACTCGAGTTCGTCGGTCTGCACGCCCACCCGCTATGGCGTCTTGACCGGCCGCTACAACTGGCGTTCGCGACTGCAAAAGGGCGTGCTCAACGGCTACAGCGAACCGCTCATTGACCGCGATCGGCTGACCGTGGCTGGTATGCTGCGCCAGCACGGCTACGCCACGGCCTGCATCGGCAAGTGGCATCTGGGCATGGGCATCCCCAAGGGCGAACCCGCTCCGCGCATCACCGACGGCCCGACCACCCGGGGATTCGACTATTTCTTCGGCATCAGCGCCTCCTTGGACATGCCGCCGTTCGCGTTCATCGAGAACGACCACTTCACCGAGCCGCTGACCACGACCAAGAAATGGGTCCGCAAAGGGCCGGCCGCCGCCGGTTTCGAAGCCGTGGACGTGCTGCCGGAGCTCACCCGCAAAGCCGTCCGGTTCATTCGCGAACAGGCAAGGGCGGGGCGGCCGTTCTTCCTTTACATGCCTTTGAACTCCCCGCACGCGCCGATCGTTCCCACCAGGGAATGGCAGGGTAAGAGCGGCTTGGGACCTTACGGCGACTTCGTCATGGAAACCGACTGGGCCGTGGGCGAGGTCCTCCGGGCGATCGACGAGGCCGGCGTGCGCGGCAACACCCTGGTCTTTTTCACCAGCGACAACGGCTGTTCGCCGGTGGCCAAGATCCCTCAGCTCCAAGCCCAGGGTCATTATCCCAGCGCTTACCTGCGCGGGCACAAGGCCGACATCTTCGACGGCGGCCATCGCGTCCCGTTCATCGTGCGCTGGCCGGGCCGGGTGACGCCCGGCAGCCGCAGCGCCCAGACCATCTGTCACACCGACCTGATGGCCACTTGCGCCGACATCCTTGGCATCCAGCTTCCCGCCGACGCCGGAGTGGACAGCGTGAGCCTCCTGCCGGTGCTGCTGGGCCGGGATACCGGGCCGATCCGCGAGGCGGTCGTCCATCATTCCATCAACGGCTCCTTTTCCATCCGCCAGGGCAAATGGAAACTCGAGCTTTGCGCCGGCTCCGGCGGTTGGAGTCCTCCGCGACCCGGCAGCAAGGAGGAGCAGGGACTGCCCGACACCCAGCTTTACGACATGGAGAGCGACATCGGCGAAACCCGCAATGTCTATGCCGACCATCCGGAGGTGGTGGCCCGACTGACGGCCTTGCTGAAACGCTACGTGGCCGACGGCCGCAGCACGCCGGGGCCGAAGCAAACCAACGACGTGCC
>RFJD01000130.1 GCA_003695015.1 Verrucomicrobiota bacterium
CGTCCACCACGGCCGCCAAGGCCACCAGAAAGCCGGTGATCATGAACACGGCCAGCTTGCGGGGCCGGGGATCGATGCCCGCCAGCCGCACGGCTTCCTGGTTGGTGCCAATGGCGATCAGGTGCCGCCCGAACACGGTCCGGGTGAGGACCAGTTGCGCCGTCACCGCCACCAGCACCGCCAGCAGGAAGGGCAGCGAGAGCCCCAGGAGGCGGGCATCGGCGATGGCCGCGACCTTGGCGCCGAGGTACTCGGTCCGCGAGCCCGTCAGGAAATGGGCGCCGCCCCGGGCCATTTCGAGCATGCCGAGGGTGACGATGAAGGTCGGCAGGCGCCAGCGGAGGGCGACCCAGCCATTGAAGGCGCCGCAGGCCAGACCGGCGGCCAGGGCGGCCGTCACCGCCGCCCACAAGGGCCAGTCGTGCCGCGCCAGCAGGATCCCGAGCAGACAGCCGCAAAAGCCGAGGACCGAGCCCACCGAGAGGTCGATTTCCGCGATGATGAGCACGTAGGTCATGCCGGTGGCCACCAAGATCGCGGCGGGGATCTGGTTGGCGATGGTGGCAAAGTTGGTCGCACTGAAGAAGTGGCGGGTGGTCAGGCCGAAGAAGGCGATCAAGCCGGCCAGCGCCAGCGTCAGTCCGAGGTATTCGGCCGCCCAGCGGCGCCAGGCCGCGGTCGGCGACGCCGCGGGGTTCGATTCATTGGCAGGGATGTTCGGATCACTCATGGCCGGGGTGGTTGGGTTGCAGGTGCGCCGCAAACGCGGCCCGCATGATGGCGTCCTCGCTCCATTCGCCGCGGCGGAATTCGCCGGTCACCCGGCCGCCGGACAGGACGAGGATCCGGTCGCAAAGAGTCATCAACTCCTTGAGGTCCGAACTGACCACCAGCACGGCGCGGCCTTGGTCCGCCTGTTCGCGCAACAGCCGGTGCAGCTCGAACCGCGCGCCCACGTCGATGCCGCGGGTTGGTTCGTCGAACAACAGGATGCGCGAACCGCGCAGCAGCCAGCGGGCGACGACGACCTTTTGCTGGTTGCCGCCGCTCAGTTCGCCGACCGGCTGTTCGGGCGAGGCGCAGCGGATGCCCAGCCGGCGGATCCAGGCGGCGGTTTCGGCGGTTTCGCGGGCGGCGTCGATCCAGCCCGGGCCCCGCCGGAAGCGCCCCAGGCCCGGCAGCGTGAGGTTGACCCGGACCGGTTGCGGCAGCAGAAGCCCCTCGGACTTGCGGTCCTCGGTGACCAAGCCGAGCCCGGCCCGGACCGCTTGGGAAGGCGAACGGAACCGAATCGCCGGGCCGTCGCCGCCCAGCCGGATTTCACCCGCCTCGGCCCGGTCGGCCCCGAACACCGCCCGCAGGGTCTCGGTCCGGCCCGCGCCCATCAACCCCGCCAGCCCGAGGATCTCGCCGTAATGCAGCGCGAAGCCGACCCCGCGCACCCGGGGGCCCGCCTGCAAGCCGCGCACCTCGAGCGCCACCGCGCCATGGGCCGTCGGCGCCCGATCAACACCCGTTTCCAACTCGCGCCCGACCATCAACCGCACCAGCTCTTCCGAGGAAACCTCCGCCGCCGGCCGGGAGGCGACGATCCGCCCGTCGCGGAGGACGGTGACCCGGTCGGCCAGACGGCGGATTTCCTCCAAGCGGTGGGAGATGTACAGCACCGCGCCGCCTTGGTCGCGGAAGGCGCGGATCTGGCGGAACAACCGGTCGATCTCGGGATCGGTCAGCGCGGCGGTCGGTTCGTCCAGGATGAGCAACCGGCACCGGCGCCGAAAACCGGCGGCGATTTCGACCAGTTGTTGCTCGCCGATACCCAGCTCGGCCACGGGACGGTCCGGATCAATGTGCCCGAGTCCCAGCCGGCCCAACAGCTCCCGGGCGGCGGCCCGGAGACGGTCGCGCCGGATCCAGCCCCACCGATGCGGGAAGCTTTCCAAGAACATGTTCTCCGCCACGGTGAGGGTGGGAATCAGGTTCAGCTCCTGGAGGACCATCGAGATCCCGTGAGCCTCGGCGTCGCGGCGGGAACGGGGTTGGTAGGGCCGGCCGTCGAGCCGGAAGCGGCCCGAGTCGGGCGGGGTGAGTCCGGCGAGGATGCGGCAGAACGTGCTCTTGCCGGCGCCGTTTTCGCCCACCAAAGCGTGGATCTCGCCCGCCTGCAGCGCGAGGCTCACCTCCCGCAACACCGGGGTGGCGTAGGACTTGGTCAGGTCCTGGACTTGCAGCAGCGGCGGCATCCCCCGGAAGGCGGGTTCAGCGGGCGGCCAGGGTTTCGGCGGTGATCAGGTCCACCGGTGTCTCGCGGTCGGCCGGTTGGGCGCCGGTGCGAAGCATCTCCAGCGCGTATTCGATGCCATAGACCGCCAGTTGGTCCGCATGTTGGTCGATGGTGGCCAGGATGACGCCGTCTTTGAGGAGCTGTTGGACCGCGGAGATGTTGTCGTAACCGACCACCTTGACCTGGCCGAGTTTGCCGGCCGCGCGCAGGGCCGCCACCGCGCCCAAGGCCATGTCGTCGTTGGCGCACAGGAACGCCTTCAGGTCGGGGTGTTCGTTCAAGATCGCCGCGGCGGCAGTGTTGGCCTCCTTGGTTTGCCAGAAGCCGGATTGCGAACTCACGATCCGCATGCCGGCGGCTTTCATGGCGTCCTCGAAGCCCAGCTTGCGCTGTTCGCCGTTGAAGGTGTTGGGCGCGCCTTCGAGGATGGCCACCGGATCGCCGGGCTGGAGGAACCGGGCCAGGTATTCGCCCACCATCCGGGCGCCCTTGCGGTTGTCCGGCCCGACAAACGGGACCTGCAGGCCGGCCTCCCGCAGCACCGCGTCGTCGAACTTGTTGTCGATGTTGACCACGATGATCCCGGCGTCACGGGCCTTCTTGCAGACGGGCACCAAGGCCTTGGAATCGGCGGGGGCGATGACCAAGGCATCGACCTTCTGGGCGATCATCTGCTCGACCAGGTCGATCTGTCGGGCCACATCGCGCTCGTCCTTGATGCCGTTGGCCAACAGCTCGTATTCGTCGGCGTGCGCCTTCTGGTGTTCCCGGGCGCCGTTCTCCATGGTCAGGAAGAACTCGTTGCCCAGCGATTTCATCACCAGGGCGATGCGCGGTTTGGCCGGCCGTGACGGTCCGGAGGGGGCGGGCTCGGAACCGCCGGGACCGCATCCCGTGGCCAGGAGAAGGCCGGCGATCGTGACCCAGAGGTGGCAGGCCGCCGCACCGGCCGGCCGGTCGGTTGGGCTTCGGGCTGGATTGGTGTGGCGCATGGGACCGGAGCTTGCCGCAGCACGGCCGCCAAGACGAGTCCAAGATGGGCCGGATCCAGCCGCCTGACTGGGAGTCCGCAGAAC
>RFJD01000131.1 GCA_003695015.1 Verrucomicrobiota bacterium
AGCTCGACGTCGTAGTAGAAGCCGTTTTCGACCGGCGGGCCGTAGGCGAACTGGGCGTCCGGCCACAACCGCGCAATGGCGGCGGCCATGATGTGGGCGCAGGAGTGCCGGATGCGTTCCAGTTCCGACATCCGATCGCGTTCGTCCAGCGTTTTGCGTTCTTTTTCCATGGTCGTGTGCAGGGGCGGTCCGGGGAAACGACGCCACCCCGGTGGGGCGGTGTGTTCCGGATCGCCTGAAGGCCGGGCCGGTCCGCCGGCCGGCCCTTGCCGGCCCGGGAAAAGGCCCGCGCGAACGGCGCTCACGATAGGGGGCGGGCCGCGCCAGTGCAATCCCGCGGCCCGATCCACCGGGGCTGACGGCTCCGGCCGATCCGGCCGGCTCAGGCCAGAATCTCCCGCACCACCCGGCCGTCCACGTCCGTCAGCCGGAAATCGCGTCCGGCATGGCGGTAGGTGAGCCGCTCGTGATCCAGCCCCAGCAGATGGAGGATGGTGGCCTGCAGGTCGTGGACATGCACCGGATCGCGGGCGACGTGGAAGCCGAGTTCGTCGGTTTCGCCGTAAGTGAGCCCGCCCCGGAAGCCGCCGCCGGCCACCCAGACGGTGAACGCCGAGGGATGATGATCGCGCCCCAGCTTGCGGCCGAGGGCGGCGTTGGATTCGACCATCGGCGTCCGGCCGAATTCGCCGCCCCAGATGACGATCGTTTCGTCCAGCAAACCGCGTTGTTTGAGATCGGTGATGAGGGCGGCGCAGGCCCGGTCGGTTTTGCCGCAGTTGTTTTCGAGGTTCTTGGCCACCTCGGAATGGGCGTCCCAGCCCTCGTGGTAGATGTTGATGAACCGCACGCCCCGCTCGACCATCCGTCGCGCCAGCAGGCAGGCCCGGGCGAAGCTGGGCTGGTCCGGGTCGCAACCGTACAGCTCGAGGGTCTTGGGATCCTCGCTCTTGAGGTCCATCAGTTCGGGCGCGGAGGTCTGGAGGCGGCCGGCCATTTCGTAGCTGGCGATGCGGGTGCTGATCTCGGGATCGCCGATGACGCCGAGTTGGTGGCGGTTGAGTTCCTCGACCACGGCCAGGGTGTCGCGCTGGAGGGCTTCATCCACGCCGGGCGGATTCGAGACGTGGAGGATGGGGTCTTTGCCGTTTCGGAAGCGGACGCCGGAGTACACGGTCGGGAGGAATCCACTGGACCAGTTGGCCGCCCCGCCGCTGATGCCGGAGCCGGTGGACATGACGACGAAGGCGGGCAGGTCGCGCGTTTCGGCGCCCAGGCCGTAAACGATCCAGGAGCCCATGCTGGGACGGCCGGGCAGGCCGAAACCGGTGTTGAAGAAGATCTGGGCCGGGGCGTGGTTGAACTGGTCGGTGTGCATCGAGCGGATGATGCAGATGTCGTCCACGACCCTGGCGAGGTGGGGCATGATCTCGGAAATCTCGGCCCCGCACTGGCCGTGTTTGGCGAAGCGATAGACCGGCCCCAGCACGGCGGCGTCCGGACGAATGAAGGCGTAGCGTTGGTTGCCGATGACCGAGGGCGGCAACGGCTTGCCTTCGAGTTTGGCCAGCTCTGGCTTGTAGTCGAACAGGTCCAGATGGCTGGGCGCGCCGGCCATGAAGAGGTGAATGACGGCCTTGGCCCTGGCGGGGAAATGAGGCGGGCGCGGCTTGAAGGCATCCACGGCCGACACGCCCGCCTGGCTGCGCGGGGCAAAGGCATCGACCAGCAGGGAGCCGAGGGCGATCTTGCCCAGGCCCAGGCCGCATTCCTTGAGGAACCAGCGCCGGCTGTTCAGCCGGGGTGGGAATTGGCGGTAGAGGTTGTCGTGGCAGTTCATGACGGGAAGCGTGTGGGGATCAGCTCTTGGTGACGAATTCGTCCAGGTTCATGACCGCCCGGGCCACGGCCGTCCAAGCGGCGGCCTCGGCGGCGCGGGCGGGGTCGGCGTCCTTGGGTGGCGGCGCCAGCTTGGCGGGATCGAGTTCACCGGACCGGAACCGTTCGAGCTGGCGCCGGTAAAACTTCAGCAAGGCCGCCTGTTCGGTGTCGTCCGGCAGGCGGACGAGGCAGCGGCGGAACAACTCCCGCAACCGCTCCTCCTCGGAGGCGTCCCACGCGGCCATCCGCCAGCCCAGCGCCCGGGCCATTTCCAGGAACATCTCGTCGTTGAGGAGGGTCAGCGCTTGGAGGGGCGTGTTGGAACGCTCGCGGCGGGCGACACAGGTCTCGCCGCTGGGGGCGTCGAACGTCGCGTACATGGCGAAGGGGGCGGTGCGTTTGGCGAACGTGTACACACTGCGCCGGTAGCGATCCTCTCCCTGGCTGGTGCGCCACCGGAACGGCCGGTAGGCGCCCTCGGTGGTGATCGAGGGCAGTTGCGGCGGAAAGACGCTCGGCCCGCCGATCTTCCGGCTGAGCAGCCCGCTGGCCACCAACGCGCTGTCGCGGATCAATTCGGCGTCGAGCCGGAAACGCGGTCCCCGCGACAGCAGAACGTTCTCCGGATCCTTCTCCAGCCGGTCCGGTGTGAGGCGGGAGGACTGCCGGTAGGTGGCGCTCATGACGATGAGCTTGTGCATCTGTTTCATCGACCAGCCGCGGTCCATGAACTCGACCGCCAGCCAGTCGAGCAGTTCCGGATGCGAGGGCAGTTCGCCCTGGTAGCCGAAGTCGTCGAGGGTGCGGACGATGCCGCGGCCGAAGAACGCCTGCCAGGCGCGGTTCATGACGACGCGGGCGGTGAGCGGGTTGTCTCGGGAAACGAGCCAACGGGCCAGCCCGAGCCGGTTGCGCGGGGCGTCCGGCGGCAGGGGCGGGAGGAACTCCGGCACACCGGGCTCGACCTCTTCGCGGGGTTGGAGGAAATCGCCCCGGTGGTGGATGTGGGTGGGACGGCGGTTGCCGGGCGGCCGCTCCTGCAGGACCAGCGTGGTCGGGTAACGCGGCATGGTCCGGCGCCATTGGGCCAGTTGGTCGTGCTCCCGCGCCAGCTCGGGGGCGACGGTCAGGTAATGGCGGCGCAACCGGTCCATGAGGGCGAGCCGGCGCCGTTCGCTCGGGTTGGTTTTGAGTTCGAGCAGGGCGGCGCGCACCTCGTTGGGCAGGTCGCTGGCCCGGGGATCGGCCTCGCGCGTGGCCCAGATGCGGAACTTGCCCAGCCCGGCGGCGTAGTACTTCTCGAAGGTCAGCCGGACCTGCAGCTCGCCCTCGCCTTCGAGCGGTTTCTCGAAGACGAAGACCGCGTTGTGGGCGCGTCCCTGGCCGCCGTTGATGGACCAGCCGCTCTGCATGTTGTCGTCGATCGCCTTCGCGGCGGAGTCGTTTTTCTCGTGGAAACTGTCGCTGGCCGCCCGCCAACCGAGCGGCTTGCCCTCGCGCAACGCTCGGAAGTCCGAGAGGAAGAAGTTGCCGAACGGCCCTTCGTAGTTGACCCGGCCGGGGCCGTTCTCGGGCAGGCGGGGATCGGGCAACACCTCGAGGCGCAGGGCGCGAACGCCGTCCCA
>RFJD01000584.1 GCA_003695015.1 Verrucomicrobiota bacterium
ACGGTGGGCATCTCGTAACCGACCAAGGCGGCCAGCTCGCAAACGCAGCGTTCGCCGCGGGAAAGCTCGTCCACGATGAGGAGGCGGGCCGGATGGGCCAGGGCCTTGAAGATCTCGGCCTGGGTCCGGAAGTCGCGCAACGAACGCTTCGTAACCGTCGTCATGCTCCATATGTTAGCCAAGTGGCTAAGAGCGTCAAGTGGCAATTTCTCTTTTTCTTGGCGAGCCACCCCGCCGACCCACGACCAGTCCCCGCCCGGGCCGGCAGCCAAGTCGCCGCCACCCTTGGCGCAACGCCAGCGGCGCGGCGTTCACCGCCCGACGCCCCGCTCCGGGAGTCGCCTCGTCGCCACGCTCGGGAAGGTGGCCCCCCGTCGGTGCGCTTCTCGATGAGTCCGCCAGTGCGACGGAAGCAGCCCGCTACACAGCTTCCGGCCGCTGTCGAAGGCTCTCCTTGAGGCGGCGGATGTGGCCGCGGCCCATGCCCTTGACCTCGCAGCCCATTGCCAGGTAGGCGCGGATCTGGTCGTCGTCGAGGATGCAGAAGCAGTCCACCACGGCGAACGGCTTGCCGACGGCCTTGAAGACCTGGCGGGGATCCAGCTTCAGGTATTGCTGGTGACGGACGGCCAGCACCAAGACGTCGATGCCCTTGAGGGCCTTCATCAGGTCGCGCTCGACGCGCAGTTCCTTCAGCGATTCCTGGCGGTTGAAGAAGCGCGCCAGGCTGTAGCCCGGGTGCGGGTAGGTGTCCTGCGCCTCGAATTCCCACCAGTGATCGACGTAGGGATCGTGCACGCGGACGTCGGCGCCCATTTCGACGAGTTTGCGGACCATGATCTCGGAACCGCTGTAGCGGGTGTCGCCCACGTCCTCACGGTAGGAGGCGCCGCAGACCAAGACCTCCGCAGCCGCCAGCGGCTTGCCCATGTTGCGCAGGGCGTCCCGGACCAGTTGGGGAGCGTGCAGGGAGCGGGTGTCGTTGATGTCGATGGCCGCCGGGGTGATGCGGAAGATGTCGTCCTCGAAGCCGAAGATGTGTTTGTACGCCCACATGCCCAGGCCGCCGTCCTTGGGCAGGCAGTAGCCGCCGATACCCGGGCCCGGGAACATGATGTTGCTGTGGGTGGGCCGGACTTTGATGGCGTCGATGACCTTCTTGAGGTCCACGCCGTTGCGCTCGGCGAACAGGGACCACTCGTCCATGAAGGCGAGGATCGTGGCCCGGTAGCTGTTTTCGATGATCTTGGCGGTCTCGGATTCGATGGGGCGGTCGAGGACGGTCAGCGGGTACTTGTCCACGTTGAGCACGTCGCTCAGGAACCGCACGACCCGCTCGCGGGCGGTGTCGTTGATGCCGCTGCACACGCGCCAGAAATCGCGGATGGAGGCCACGTACTGCCGGCCCGGCATGACACGTTCGTAGCTGTGGGCCAACAGGGGGTCGGACTCGATGCCGCGGCGTTCGAAGATCTTTTTCATGATCGGGAAGGCGACCTGTTCGGTCGTTCCCGGGGCCACGGTGGTCTCGATGAGCACCAACGCCTCCGGCGGGATGTGTTGGGCGATGGTGGCCAGCGAGGCTTCCAGGGCGGCCATGTCGGCGGCGCCGGTGCGGACGTTGCCCAGCGACTGCTTCAGGTAGTCGCACTGGACGTCCACGACCACCACGTCGGCCAGCTTGAGGGCTTCCTCGGTATAGGTGGCCACCAGGGTGCCGGTTTCCTTGACGCAGCGGTGGATCAACCGCGCCACCTCGGGGTCCTCGGCTTTGACGGGCGAGAGGCCGCGGTTGAGCAGCGGGATTTTCCAATAGCTGCGGGTGCTGGGCCGCTGCATGCCGATGACGAACTTGGAGTGGCGGCCGGTCCGGCGGTCGCGCGCATCGGCCACGACCGCGGCCATCACCGCCCCCACGAAACCGAGGCCGACCACCACCACGATTTCGCGCCCTTCCTGGCGGTGCTTGCGGGCGAGGCGCCGGAGGCGTTGGAACTCGCGCCGGTAGTCGGCCGGCTGGGGCAGCGGGAACTTTTCACCGTCAGGACTGATGGAAACCTGGCCGTCGGGTTTGGCCGGGGTCCGGCGGGTGCGGGTGCGTGTTGCCATAGTTGAACGCGCTTGTAGCCGCCGCCGGGGCTCAGGTCAAGCGGCCGACCGGTGGCGAACGATCGAGCCGGCTTGTCCCCAGGCAGCGTGCTCCCGGGCTCTCGCGGATGACGCCGCCACCGGCGCTTACTCCCAGCCGATCGGCCGGCCGGCGTTCTGCTGCTCCAGCCAGGCCATCAGCGGTTTGAAGTATTCGACCATGGCGCGGGTGGAGAGGTCCTCGCCGGTGGCCTCGCGCAACAGTTCGCGCCAATCGCGGGTGGCGCCGTGTTTCATGATCGAGCGGAGGAACTCACCGGCCTCGGGATGTCCGGAGTAGTTGCAGTTGTGCAACGGCTGGTGGAGCACCTTGCGGGCGATGTGCTCGTGCAACTGGTACTTCAGGACCGTGGCCATGGCATAGGAGAAGTAGTAACAGGGGGCGTCGTTGATGTGCGTCTTGGTGGCCGGATCGCACCACTCCTCGCCGCGCGGTTCGGGCGGTTCGATGCCTTGGAAGCGCCGTTTGTACTCCCACCACCGGGCGTTCCACTGATCCGGAGGGAGGTTGCCGGCATACACGTCGGCTTCCCAGTGCGCCATCACGCCCGCGGACCAAAAGATGAAGGGCACTGCATTGGCCAGGGCGTCGTTGAGGAGAAACGCGATTTCGTCAGGCTGGCTGTCGGGAGGCAGGATGCCCAGTTGTTTGAGGTAACTTTCCGAGCCGGCGGCGATCTCGCCCATCATGGCCATGCCCTCGTGAAAGGCGGGGTTGGCGCCCGTCCGCAACAAGTACGGCACCTCCGGCCGGGCGTAGGTCTGGTCGTAGAACGCGTGGCCCAGTTCGTGATGCGTGGTGAAGAACCACTGGGTGTTGGGTTCGACGTTCATCAGGGCGCGGATGTCCTCCTTCAAATCAATGTGCCAGCAGGAGGCGTGGGTGTTTTTCTTGCGGGGATCGCCGGGCGGGACCGGATAGAGGTCCGACCGCTCCCAGAAACTCGCCGGCAACGGCCGGAACCCCATGCTCACGAAGAACTGCTCGGCCGTCTTGACGATCCACTCGGCGCTCCGGCCTTTCAGTCCCGCATCCAAGTCGGCCGCCTCGACCAAGCCCGACCATTCTTGGGCCCAGCGGTTGTTGATCCAATGGGCCGGAATCCGGCGGGGAACCGGCCGCCCGTATCGCCGGGCCAGTTCGTGTTTCACCCAGGTGTGAAGCTGCAGATAGAGCGGCCGCAGCTCCCGCATGAAATCGTCCATCAACGCCAGCACCTCCCCGGTCGTCATCCCAAACCGGGCCGCCTGCAGCGCAAAATAGTCCGGATAACCCAGCTCGCGGGCCACGCCGTTGCGCAAGGGACGCAGCTCGACCAACCCCGGCTTGAGGGCCGGGCCGGATTGTTTCGACGCCTTCCAGACCGCCAGCCGCTCCTCCAAGTCCCGGCTCCGCTGCAGCAGATCGTCGATTTCGTTCGGGGTGATGGTGCGCCCCCGATACCGGAACTCGAAACTGTTCAACAGGGAGGCCTGGCGCACCTCGGCCGCGATCCGCCGGGCGACCAGGTCGGGATTGGTCATGGGCGCCTCGGCGGCGTTCAAAAGCACCCGCTCCAACTGCCGCACCGCCAAGGGCGTGAGTTCCTCCCGATGCGCCAACAACGCCCGCGCCTCCCGGATCAGGGCCGGGTTGCCGTTGAACGCCGCGGCCGCCTTCGAAGCCACCTCCGCGGCGGCATCGTGTTCCGGCCGGACATCCGTGACCGCCTGCCACTGGGCCTCGCTCTCGACCGTGGAAAGCGCCTGATACGCTGAATTGACCACCTCGAGGAACCGGTCCGCCCGCTCCTGCCAACCACTCGTCCCCGCCATGGCCGTCATGCCCCAACCGACGCACGCCGCCGTCATTGCCGAAACCAACCAAGGATGCCGTGTGATCATGCCGGCAGCGTAGGCATCCGATCCCCTCCCCACAAGCCTTGCCCCGCCCTTCCCCGAGCCTTCCGGTGGGAAACAGCCGGCAGGGATCCCCGACGCCGGCTCTTGGTGCCGGGTGAACAGGCTCGATCCGGATCACGGCCGTAGTAGGCCATCGAGACTCCCGCCACCGGCCCCCGTTCCCGG
>RFJD01000132.1 GCA_003695015.1 Verrucomicrobiota bacterium
CACCCGGTAAGTGCCGATGCCCGCGTTGAACTGTTGATAGCAGTACAGCGTGAAGTAGCCGGTGGTGATGAACGGCTCGGCCGGCGAGTCCGTCCCGTCCGCCATCGCGTCCTCCCCCGGCGTGTCCACCACCGTCCGCTCCCACAGCACCGCGTCGTTGTTCTCCTTGTCCAGCACCCGGCCGGTGATGTGGACGTTGCCCCCTTCCACGGTCAGCGTCAGGGACAGGGTGATGTTGTTCTGCTTGATCTCCGCCGCCGGGCTGTCGTCCGCCACGAAGTACCGCTGGATGCCCTTGGTGATGAGCACGTCGGTCGGATCCTTGGCGATGGCGTAGCCGGCCAAGGTCCCCGGGTTGTTGCCCCCGGTGTTCGGGATGAACGCCAGCACGGCAAAGGCGTCCTCCCCGCTGCCCTCGACGACATCGACCCGCAGTTCGACCGTCCGGCCTTCCCGCAGCTCGATGTTCTCGGACACCTTCTGGCTGGCGGTGAAGATATCCTGGCCGGCCGGCGGCAGGTCGAAAACGAACTGCCCGCCGGTCTCCGATGGCAGTCCGAACCCGGGCACAAAGGTGAAGTCGGCCCAATCGGTCTTGCTGTTGTCGTCGAAGTCGTCCAGCACCCGGGCGTGCGCCGGGGCCGAAATCAGGGTGAAACCAGCCGCCGTCAGGGCCACGACGGCATGCAAGCGACGAAGGAGGTGTTTGAGCATAAGCCTGTTGGGTTTAAGTGCTTAAGCCAGCTTTTACCGCCGCCGACGGCGCTTGTCCACCCCGAAAAATCAATAGCCGGCCGCCTCGGGTTCGGAGCCCTCCGAACCCGGCGTCAGCGCAACTCCTCCTCCGCGCCCGGCCCCCGGGTGGCAAGGGCGGACGGCACAGGCCGCTCGTCCCCCACGCAGCGGGCCGGGCAGGGCCGAAGCCCGGATCAGAACTTCTCCGCCTTGGTGTACACCGTCACCTCCTCCTCCCGGCGGAGGTCTTCCGGATGGTACTTCGGCACGGGCAACACCTCCGCCCGCACTTCCGCGGGAACGATCTTCTTGTCCACCAATCCCAACGCCAGGGCCACGCCGTAGAGGATGGCCTCAGGCCGGGGCGGGCAACCCGGAATGTAGAAATCGACCGGAACGATCTTCTCGACCGGCCCCAACACGGCGTAGCTGTCGTGCCAGACGCCGCCGCCGCAGGCGCAGGATCCGATGGCGAAAACGAGCTTCGGGGCGGGCATGGCCTCGTAGGCGCGTCGCAGCGCCCTGGCGGTCGAGCGCATGGCCGGACCCTGGCAAAGCATGACGTCCGCATGCCGCGGCGACCCGACCAGTTTGATGCCGAACCGCTCGGCGTCGTAGTAGGGCGTCAGGGCGTTGAGGACCTCGATGTCGCACCCGTTGCAGCCGCCGCTGTTGGCGTGATAGACCCACAGCGAACGTCCGAACATCTTGCGGCAGAGCTGGCGAAGCATGGCGGGCAAACCTGTCTGGGAGGGGTCAATCCATCTCGAGGGGCACATCGTCCACGACCGGCTGGCCCTCCAGGTAAGCCGAGGAGCGGAAGATCCAGCGTTCGTTCTCCAAGTCGTCGAACCGGTAGCCGCGGAGCTTGAGTTCATCGAGCTTCGAGGGCGGGTCGAAGCACCGCCCGCAACGCTGGCAGGTGCTCATGAACAGCTCGATCCGCTGCTGGAGATCGCCGATCCGCGGGGTGGCCGTCTCGAACTCGCGGCTCATGGTGATGGCGTTTTCCGGGCAAACATCCGCACACCGGCCGCAATAGGTGCACCGCCGACCCAGGTACTTCAGAATCCGGATCTCCTGGCAGACGTCGTAAACCAAGATCTCCCGGGCGGGGCAATTGTTGGCGCAGCCGGCGCAACCGATGCACTTGGCGGCGTCGAAGATCGGCCGACCGCGAAAACGCTCCGGCGCGGGCGCGGGCGCCGCCGGGTAGGCCAGCGTCACCCGTCCCGCCCGCAGGCCGACCCAGGCTTCCTTGACTTTGCTCAGCAGTGACATGGACGAGCTTTCCTGGTTGTGGTTCGACTCAGTATCCCAATCCGGCCAGCCACAACGCCCCGAGCGCGGCCGCCAGCATCATCCCGAACCAGCGCACCGCCTGATCGGTCCGATACCGCGCGTGCGCCGCCGCCACGGTAGCCACCAAGGCGATGACCGCGCCGGTCTTGACCCAGAACCAAAGCCAGGCGCCCACGCCGCCAACCCCCTCGCCCCACGGGAGGAACAGGTTCACGAACAGGGCGCTGTAGAGGACCAGCTTCAGCATGGCGGTGTACTTGAACAGGGCCAGCGTCGGCCCCGAACACTCCATCAGCCAGCCCTCCATGATCTCGGTCTCCGCCTCGGCCACGTCGAAGGGAACCCGCTGAACGAAGGCCGGGAACGCCAGCAGGATCACGACCAACAGGACCAAACCCGACCACGGAAAGCCCTCCGCGGCAAAAACGCCCCCGCGCGCCGCCTCGGCCACGGCCAGGCTGTTCCGGTGCACCGCGCCGGCCACCACCGCCACGGCCAACAACGGCTCCAGCAGAACCATCACCATGACCTCCCGGCTGCTGCCGATGAGGGAATAGGTGCCGCCGGCCCCGAACCCCGCCATCAGGGCGCCCAAACCCGCCAGCGTCACCAGATGCACCAGCAGGATGGCGTCGGTCTGCTCACCCAAGGGCGGCGCGGCCCCCAAAGGCAGGACACAGGCCATGAACAACAGGGTGCCGAGGGAGAGAAAGGCGGCCGCCCGCGGCAGCCAAGGCACCTCGGCCGCCTCGAGGTCCTCCTTGCCAAGCAGCTTGAGCAGGTCGAACCACCCCTGCCAGATCGGCGGTCCCTGGCGGGACTGGATCCGCGCGGTGAGCTTCCGCACGAGACCCTCGACCAAGGGCGCCAGCAGGAGCACCCACAAGACTTGGGCGACACAGGCCGCCGCCGTTCCCGCAATCGTTTTCAGCTCGCCACCCATGTTCGTTTCGGCTCGCTCAATGGCTTTTCCGCGCCCGCACCAGTTGCTCCAACTCGGCCTGCGACCAGACCTTCACCAAGCCGGTCCGCAAATCGACGGTCTCCAGCCGGTCGGTGCAGGAGAAGCACGGGTCGATGCTCCCCAAGGCAATGGTCATGTCCGCCAGGGTCTGGTCCCGGATCATCGCCGGCACGCCTTGGAGGTTCTGGTAGGTGGGCGCGCGCACCCGCCAGCGGCGGGGACGGTTGTTCTCCCCGGTCACCACGAAATGGTGGCTCTCGCCCCGGGGGGCCTCGACCGAGCTGAGACCGATTCGGCCGGGCAGCAGCTCCTCGTCGATGGGGGTCTGGATCGGCCCCGGCTCCATCTTCTCGAGGCATTGACGGATGATCCGGATCGACTCGAAGACCTCCCGGACCCGCACCAACACACGCGACCAGACATCGCCGTCCAACTCCACCACCACGTCGAACTCCACGCGGTCGTAAGCGGCGTAGGGGTGGTCCCGGCGGCAGTCGATGTCCACGCCGGCCGCCCGGGCCACCGGGCCGAGAAGGCCGAGTTCCTTGACCAACCGGGCGTCGGCCATGCCCACGCCGCGGGTGCGGCGTTGGATGTTGCGGTCGCGCCCGACGGCCTGCGCCACTTCATTCCACTCCTTCTCCAGCCGGTCCAGGATGCCGCGCAGTTCCGCGGCCAGGGGCGGGGTGATTTCCCAGCGCACCCCGCCGACCAAGCAAAGCGAATAGGTCTTGCGGTTGCCGCTGATCTTCTCGGCGATCCACATCAGCGGCTCCCGAATCCGAAACGCCTGCATGAACAGCGTGTCGAACCCGAGGATGTGACAGGCCAACCCCACCCACAGCAGGTGGCTGTGCAGCCGTTCGAGTTCGAGCATCACGGTCCGGATGTACTCGGCGCGGGGCGGCGGCTGGATGCCGGCGGCGCTTTCCACCGCCTGGGCGTAGGCCACGTTGTGCACGCAACCGCAGATGCCGCAGATCCGCTCCGCCAGCATCGGGATGTCGTTGTAGCTCATCACCGATTCGGCGAGCTTCTCGATGCCCCGGTGCACCATGAAGCCGCGGTACTCGCAGCCCCGGACCGTCTCCCCTTCCACGTAGAGCCGGAAGTGCGCCGGTTCGTCCAACGTGGGGTGAAACGGCCCGAAAGGCACCACCGTGCATCCCTCGGGCGGATCGTCGAACCGGAAGGTCACCTCGTCGTCCCAGTCCTCCGGGACTTCGTTCCAAGCATGATCCTTGCGCAACGGATGCACGCCGTCCGGCCAGCCATCCGGCAACACCAGCCGCTTCGGATACGGATGGCCCTTGGGCTCGATGCCCACCAGGTCCCGAAACTCCCGCTCCGCCCAGCCGGCCGCCGGCACCTCCCCCGCGATGGACGGGATCTCCGGCCTGTCGGGAGGCAACTCCGCCAGAAACGCGGCCAGGATGCCGTCCCGGTCGAACGCGAAGTTGTGACTCACCAGGAAACGCCCCGAATACGGCCGGTCGTCCATCCCGACGCTGATCACGTAACGGGCATCCATTTCCCGGAAAACGAAGCGACAGACCTCCCGGATGGCCTCCGGCGCCACATACAGGCACCACCGGCCCGGCGAGGTCACGTCGGTCCGCCGGATGGCGGCGCCGAATCGCTCGCGCAACGTGCGTTCCTTCTCCCTGGCTTTCATGAGCCGAACTCCTTGCTTCCGGCGCCCGCCGCCGGCGCGTCCGCCCGGCGATCCCGGGGCCGCGGCGCCGGAGGCCGCATCATCCGCGCCCATCCCCGGGGGCTGAGCCCGCTCTTGAGATGGCCGTACAAACCGTGCGCCGTCACCCGCATGGCGTCCTCGTGGGTCACATACCCGCAAAGCCACGGGGCCACCCGTCGCCGGGGCGCGCCACCGAGCCGCGACAGAAGCCACGCCACCGCCATCCCCGCACCGATGCCCAGGACCACCAACACGGCGATGACCACGCCATGGCCGACCGTCCGCACGCCCGCCAGAAACGCCGGGGTCGCGGGGCTCATCGTTCCGAACACCGCGCCCAATCCGTCATGGCCGGCCTTCAAGGCCAGTTGCACCAAGCCGAACGTCACCGCGGGCAGCAGCCCGGCCACCACACAGATCACGGCCAGAACCCACTGCGCCGTCTGCATCCGCCACGTCACCTCCAACCGGCCCCGTTCCCGGCCCCGTTGTCCGACCCACGCACTCGAGCGCCCCAGGAAGGCGGCGCCGAAGAACTTGAGGAACGAGGCCAGGGTCAGCGCGCTGGTCAGAATGGC
Organism: Verrucomicrobiota bacterium; assembly: GCA_003695015.1. GTDB lineage: Bacteria > Verrucomicrobiota > Verrucomicrobiia > Limisphaerales > J093 > J093. Next base: position 5,276 of record RFJD01000132.1, read on the forward strand.
GATCGCCGTGCAGACCGGCAGCCACGACGCCGCGGGCCAGCCTTCGACCCCCGCCACGTAGAGCGCCCATTTGCTGATGAAGCCGTTGAGCCCCGGCACTCCCGAAATCGAGAACGAGGCGATCAATGCCGCCACCGCCGTCCACGGCATCCACCGCGCCAGCCCGCCCAGCCGGTTCAGGTCCTGCGTGCCGGCCGACCAAAGGACCGATCCGGCGTTCAGGAACAACAGGCTCTTGAAGGTGGCGTGATGCAGCGTGTGCAGGAGCGCCCCGGCGAACGCCGTCACCGCCAGCGGCTCCAAGCGGGGATCGTCCATCCCGAGCAGCATCATCGCCATCCCGACCCCGAACAGGATGTAGCCGAGCTGGCCGATGCTGTGGAAGGCCAGCAACCGCTTGGTCTGCTCCTGCTTCAGGGCCCCGGCCGTGCCGGTCAGCAGCGTGATCGTGCCCAACACCGTCATCACCGCGCCCCACTCCCAGGCCGGATAGGCCGCCCGCCGCTCCAGCGGAACCAACCAGAGGAAGTAGCGCATGATCCCGTACACGCCGGTCTTGAGCATCACGCCCGAAAGCATCGCGCTCATCGGCGAAGGCGCCGCGGGATGGGCGTCCGGCAGCCACACCCGGCCGAACGGCCACATGCCCAGCTTGATGCCGAATCCCGTCAGGAACAGCCCGAACGCCACGGCCACCCACACCGGCCGCTGCTCCAGCAGCCCGGGCAGCCGGGAGCTGACCGAGGCGAAATCGTACTTCAACCCCGTGCCCCCGTCCGCCGGCGCCCCGGCCAACATCTCCGCCCCGATCATCGTCGCCAGACAGGCGATCTCCATCATCACCAGAAACTTCAGGGCCGCCCGCCGGTTCTCCGCCCGCCGGTGTTCGAACCGGATCAGGAGGAAGCCGGGGATGGTCATCATCTGCCAGAAGATGAAGAAGAACCACATCATGTCGGTGGTGCTGACCAGCCCGTACAGGGCGGCCACGAACACCAGCAACACCGGGTAGTAACGGCCCACGCCGTACTCCGGGTACGTCTCCATGTAGTCGATCGAATAGAAGACCGCCGGCAGGGCGATCGAGGCGATCAGCAGAATGAAAAAGGCGCTCAACCCGTCGATGTGGAGCGTCAGGGCGAAGCCCAGCGACTCGACCTTGAGGAACATCTCCGGCTCGATCGAGCCCAAGGCCAGCGCCTTCCCGGCGGCGTAAAGCGCCAGTCCGCTGGAAAGGGCCGTCACGGCCAGGGCCAGCCAACCGGTCAACCGCCGGCGCGAGGCCGTCAACCCGCAAAGCACCGCCCCGATCAGGCAGGTCAGCAACGACGCAATGACGCCTTGTCCCGGACTCATAAGCCGCCTCCTTCCACCGCCGTTTCGGCCGCCGCTTTCCCGGCAGCGGGTGCGATCCAGTCCGCCAACAACTCGACCGTCCTTGCCGCCGCGGGGCTGAGCCCGGCACCGGCCCTCAGCGCGGCCGGCTGGACGCCCAGCACCCACGTCCGCATCCCGGCGGCCTGTTCAAGCCACGTCGCCAGCGCGCCCAAGGAAAGCTTGTGCGTCGAGACCTGCGGGAACCGGCTCCGCAGCTCCGCCCCCTCCCAAAGCGCCACCGCCCCCGGCTCGCCGCCGAACTCGACCGCGTCGAGGAACACGGCTTGGCGGGCGCCACTGCGAGCGATGCGGCCCGTCCAACGCTCCGGATTCGTGCCGGCGACGACGACCGGTTCGACGCCCCGGGCGGCCAGCCGTTCGGCCAACGCCACGCCCAGGCCGTCGTCGCCCCAGTCCGGATTGCCCAGCCCGACCCAGCAGGCGGGCTCCTGCCGCAGGAGGTTCCATGCGCGAGTCTGTTCGGTCACGCCGTCCATCAGATCTCCTCCCCCAGCTTGCGGATTTGTTCGTAGGTGAACACCGGGCCGTCCACGCAGACGTAGGCCACGCCGATGCAGCAATGGCCGCACTTGCCGACCCCGCACTTCATGTAGCGTTCGAGCGTCGAAACGATGTGCCGGTCCTCGAACCCCATGCCCTTGAGGTCCTGGATCACGAACCGGAACATGATCGGCGGCCCGCAAACGAAGGCGGTGGTGTTCTCGACCGCCATCCGGACGTCCGGCTTGCGGAACAGACTGCCCACCACGCCCACGTGGCCGCGCCACGTCTCGTCCGGCCGGTCCACGGTCAGGTAACACTCGATGCCCGCCGCCTGCTCCCAGCGCTTGAGGTCCGGCAGGTACATCAGGTCGCGGGGCGTCCGGGCGCCATAGAAGATCTGGATGCGCCCGTACCGCTCCCGGTGCGCCATGGCGTAGATGATGCAGGAGCGCAGGGGAATCAGCCCGATGCCGCCGGCCACGAAGACCAGGTTGCGGCCTTCGTACTCCTCCATCGGGAAGCCGTTGCCATAGGGGCCCCGCACGCCGAACCGGTCCCCCGGCTTCAGGGCGTGCAACGCCTCGGTGCAACTGCCCACCCGGCGGATCGTGAAGAAGGTCTCGTCCTCGGTCGGACTCGGCGGCAGCGAAGCCGGAAACTCCCCGACCCCGAAGATCGACACTTGGGCGAATTGCCCGGGGCGAAACCGCTTGAAGGCGGCCTGCTCCGCCGGGTCCTCGAAATGCCAGTAGAAGGTCTTGACCTCCGCGATCTCGTCCACCACGCGGTCGAGCACGGCCACCTTGGGCAGGTAAAGCGATTCAGGCGGATGGGACATGGCGGGTTTCCTCCATGACGGTGGCGCGACGGATCATTTCCACGACGCTGGGCATGCCGATGTCGCCGTGACAGGTGTCCACGCAGCGGCCGCAGCCCACGCAGGCCATCGACAACTCACGCTGGATGAAGTAGTGGGCCAGCTTGCGGAAGAAGCGGCGGTTGCGGCGGTCGTGGACGGCCTTGCGCGGGTTGTGGCCGCCGGCCATGCGGGTGAAACCGCTCAGGGCGCAGGCGTCCCAGAGTCGCACCCGCTCCCAGGTGTCCGGACCGGTCTGACGATCGCTGACCGTGAAGCAGGTGCAGGCCGGACACAGGTAGGTGCAACCGCCGCACTCGAGGCAACGGCGGCCGATCTCCTGCCACGTCGATTCGAGCACCTTGCCCCGCGAGACGTAACGAACCGTCGCCGCGAACCAACTGGTCATGTCTTTGAACTGCGCCCGGACGCCGGTCAGAATCGCCCGCCGCCGCCGGATGTGTTCCGGGCCGCCCCGGCGGAAGAAGGGCTCCTCCAGCAGCTTTTCGCCCGCCGGGGAACCGGCCACGACCATCCACTCGCCCTGCCCCAAGTCCATGAGTTGCAGGTCGAACCCCTCCCGCGCCGCCGGGCCGGTGTCGGTGCAGACGCAAAAGCAGTTTTCGTCGATGTCCTCCTCGACGTCGGTGCAAACCACGTTCACCAGAAAGAGGTTCCGGCGTCGCCGGGCGTAGTGGTCGTCCCGGAAATCGCGTCCCAGATAGAAGCTGTCCAGGTGCAGAATGCCCGCAAGGTCGCAGGAGCGGATGCCGAAGATGGCCCGGGGCGTCTCGTCGTAGGCGGGCTGCAGGTCGTAGCCGCCGTCGGTCCGCCGGATGCGCAGCAACCGCTCGATGTGCGGCAGGGCGTAGCGCTTGGGCGGATAAACCGGGTTGGGCAGATGAAGCGCCAGTTGGTCCTGGTTGCGGTCGGTCACCACCTCGAACGCGGTGTCCCGCCCCCGTCCCCGGAAGGGCGCCACCACTTCGTAGTCCCGCCGCAGGCGGGCGACCAAGCGGGGCAAATCGTCTTGATGGATCAAACGGGCGCGCATGGGTGCTCAGGCTTTCTCGATGCGGACGAAGATCGGTTCGCTCAGGCTGGGCACGCCCATCTCGCCGTGGCGTCCCAGCGCGCGTTTGACGTCGTGAAGGAAGAACGGCACGTATACCACTCCCGGCCGCACTTCGTCGGTGACCCGGGCCGTGGTGCGAACCCGTCCCCGCGAGGAAACCAGTTCGATCGCCTGGCCGTCCCGCACGCCGGCCTGTTCGGCGTCGGCCGGGTTCACCTCGACGAATCCCTCGGGATAATCGAGCAACAACAGCCGGTGTTCGCGCCGGAGCGTCTCGCTGTTCTGGATCAGCACGTTGCGGTGCCAGTAGTAGAGGGACTGGCCCAACAGGAGCGCCAGCGTCCGGCCGTCCTCCTTCGGTTCCGGGCGAGCCGGCCGGCGCAACGGCGCAAAGGCGAAGCCATTCCGGGGCAGGCCTTCCTCGAAAAGGCGGGCCGAGCCCAGCGGTTTGTCCGCCGTGCACGGCCATTGGCGGCCGTACTCGCGTCGCAGGTTGGCGTAGGTCACGCCGCTGTAGAACGGCACGACCTGCGCGATTTCCCGCATGACGTCCGCGGCCTCGCGATAGGGCCAGTCCGCCCCCAGGGCCCGGGCCGTTTCCACGATCTGACGCCAAGCCGGCATCGGCCCTTCCGGCGGTTCCACCAGACGAGCGGTCACTTGGATGCGCCGCTCGGTGCTGGTGTAGGTGACCTCCTCCTCGCCGAAGGCCACCACCGGCAGCACCACATGGGCATGTTCCATCGTGTCGATCGGAAAAAGGTGCTGCACCACCACCAGCTCCATCTGCTCGAGCGCCTTGGCGGCGTCGCAAAAGGTGGCGGTGTTGACCGGGTCGTAGCGGAGCAGCCACGCCGCCTTCAACCGGCCCGGTTCGCTGAACGCCGCCCGCGCCCCGATGCCCGGCCGGTCGGACAACTTGCAGCCCCAAACCGCCTCGACGGCCCGCCGCGCCTGCGGATCGCTCACCCGCCCGTAGCCGGGCAACCGGTCCGGCAGCATGCCCACGTCGGAGCAGCCCTGCAGATTGTTCTGCTCCATCAGGGCGAACACCCCCGCGCCCGGCCGGCCCACGTGACCGCCCAACAAAGCCAGGTTGATCAACGCCCGCACACTGTCCGGCGGCCGCGTCTCGCTGCCGGTCGAATACAGGAACGCGGCCCGCCGCGCCTTCCCCAACGCCAGGGCCGCCTCCTCGATCGCCTCCGCCGGCACACCACACGCCTCCGCCACCTCGAGCACGTCGTATTGACGAACCTCCGCGGCAAAAGCGGCAAATCCCCGGCAGTGCTGCTCGATGAACCGGCGGTCCACCAAGCCGCGATCCAGAAGCACCTTGGCCATCGCGCCGTAAAGCAGGACGTCCGTCCCCGGCCGGACCGGCAAAAACCAATCGGCGCTCTCGGCCAGACGGTGCCGGCGTGCGTCCACCACGATCAGCCGCGCGCCGTTGAGCTTGGACCGCAGCACCCGGCCGCCCGCTGTCGGCAACTGCACCGCCAGGTCCACCCCGTCCACCAAAATGACCTCGCTCTGGTCCAGATCGCTCAACGACCCGGTCGAGGCCGGCCACCCCAGCATTTCCTCCAGCACATCGAGGCTGTTGTGGGCGTAAACGCCGGTGCCGTGATCGACGTTGTTCGTCCCCACCACCGCCCGGCCCAGTTTCTGCAGGAGGTAGCTCTCCTCGTTGGAACAACGCGGCGTGTTGAAGAAGCCGATGGCCTCCGGGCCGTGGCGGTCCCGAATCTCCTTCAGCCGCCCCGCGATCCAGGCAAAGGCCTCCTCCCAACTGACCTCCTCCCAGCGGCCGTTTTCCTGCCGGAGCCGCGGACGCCGCAACCGGTGGGGCGACCCCGCCACTTCATGCACGTGCCACCCGCGCACGCAGATCCGGCCTTGGTTGGCCGGATGCGTCAGGCTGGGATAGCCCCCGGCGATGCGGCCCTGCTCCGTCGTCAGGTAAATGCCGCACCCGACCCCGCAAAAGGTGCATGGTGTCAGACTAGGCGCCATGATAACCCTCCGTTCGGGGGCTGTGCCCGCTGGTGATGGTCCACGCGTCGTTCATGTCTCGAGCCCGGTGACCGGGCGGCGGGGACGGCCCACCGCCGCCTCCCGGCGCGACGGCCCGACGTTGGGGGCAAGGGCGGGGAGAGGGCTAAACCGGCATTGTCATTTGATTTCCTTGTTTTGCTATCCGTATGCATAAGATCTCCTTCGGTAACGGATTTGCTCTTTCCCATTAGATCGAGATACAGCCGCCTCCCCGGCCTCCCACACAGCCCGGCCAACCCCATCCCCCCAACCCGCGGCGTTCCCGCCCGAAAGCCCCGCGCCTCCGCCGCCCGGGGCCTTTTCCCTTGTCGGCGGGAAACGGATCGCTAGCCTTGCCCCACCTTCCCCAAACGCCGCGGTGGCGTGGCCGGGAACCGAATCCGACTGAGCTTCAACCACGAGCCATGAACAATCCGATCTGGGTCATGACGTCGGCTTTCAAGCCGCTGAGCCTCGAAGAGGTCATCGAGAAAACCCTCCAGGTCCATGCCACCGGCATGGAACTGTGCGTCTTCCGCCGGGACGGGACGCGCAAGGACCACGTGGCCACCCACCTGGACTATGAGACCTTCGGTCCCGACGACGCCAAACGGCTCATCGACCGCTGCAACGCCGCCGGTCTGCGGTTCTCGGTCGGCGCCTACGACAACCTCATCGGAGGCGACCCCGCCCAGCGGGTGGCCAACCAGAACCACATCCTGCGGCTGATCCGGATCGCCGCCCTTTGCGGCGGGGACGCCAACGGGGTGCGGGTCGGCACGTTTGTCGGCTACAACCACGAGCTGGGCGTGCAGGACCGCGGCTTCGAGCGCAACCTCGAGGAATACGCCCGGGTGTTCCGGCCGATCATCAAATACGCCGAGGACCTGGGAGTGACGGTCATTTACGAGAACTGCCCGATGGAGGGCTGGATGCCGCCGACCACCCCCACCACCTACAACAACCTCCCGGCCACGCTGGCGGCCCGGAAGTTGATGTACACCCTGATCCCCAGCCCGGCCCACGGGGAGACCTACGACCCCTCCCACGACGTCTGGCAAAACATCGATCCGGTGGAGGTCATCAAGGCCAGTGACATGTCCCGGATCAAGCACGTCCACGTAAAGGGCACCCGCAACCTCCAGAACGCTGCCCGCATCCATTGGGGCGCGCTCTATCCGATGCAGGCGGTCGATCCGGACCTGGCCGCCAAGGCCGGCGTGCCCATCCCGGCCAACGAGTGGGATCGCCACCACTACGAGCCGATGCTGCCGGGCTTCGGCGGCTACGACAGCATGGACTGGCGGGCGTTTCTCGAGGTGTTGATGGAGCGCGGGTTCGAAGGACCGTTCGTCATCGAAAACGAGGCCGCCAACTCCGCCCACACCGGCAACATGGCGGCGACGGTCCAGGGATTCGCCGCCGCGGTGCTTTGCCTGGCGCCGATCGTCTGGCCGCTCGGACCGGAAGGCTATGCGCCCGACCGCAGCGCTTGGGGGCCGCTGAAGGAGCCGGAGGGCAAGGACCTGCCGCTGATCACCATGGACCAATTGAGCTGAACCGCCGGCAACCTTTCCCGATGGTCATGAAGCTCACCGGCCTTTCCGGTTCCGACGGGAACCCGCTTTTGCTCCGGCTGGCGCTGATTCTGCTGGCTGCCGTCCCGGCTTGGGCGGCCCCGCCCGGCGCCGACCGCCTTGCCGACCTGCCACTCTACGAGCCGCGGATG
>RFJD01000585.1 GCA_003695015.1 Verrucomicrobiota bacterium
CACCTGGGGATCGCGGCTGCGAACGCGCTTGATGAAGTCGTTCACGGGAGCCGGTGTGGGTTCAGAGGAGTTCGTGCTCATGGGAAGTGTTTCGTTTCGATGTTCAGCGTTGAGTGTTCGGCCCGTGCCACTTCGGGGACGTGCGGAGGGATGCGGCAGACAAGGGAATGGGGACAGGGGAATGGGATGGCTCTTTGCGGTGGGCGGGACTCGCCAACCCCGCTTTACGCCGAGGCGGGAGGCCGGCCAGCCAGCACGGTGAAAGGGATGGCTTGCTCATGGCACTGTTGTGCGGTGATTGTCCGGGCCTGCCGCAGTTACAGCAGATAGGGATAACGCTGCGGGCGTTCGAGGAAACGGTTGGCCTCGGGGTCGCCCACGACTTCCTCCTTGTCGCCGTCCCAAACCAGCTTGCGTTTGAGCAGGTAGGACAGGTTGCCGAGGTTGCAGAGGGTGGCGACGCGGTGGCCGATCTCGATGTCCACCGCCGGGCGCAGATGGCCTTCGCGGATGGACTTAAACCAGTCGGCCTTGTGGTTCATGTTGAAGTCCTCGTATTCGTCGGTCCGGTAAACCTCCTCGCCGCCGGGCGGCAGTTTGAAGTTGATGGCCTCGGGGCTGGCGGGTTTGTAGCCGCCTTCCCATTCGAGGATGAGCTTGCCGTGCTCGCCCCAGAAGCAGTTGCCGAAGGATTCCTTGCCGAGCTTCTCGCCCGGCTGGCCCCAGACCAGCGTCCAATCGGGATTCTTGAAGTGGTAAACCACGTCCATGGTCACCGGGTTGTCCCAGAGGCCGACCGGCGCGGGCGTGCCGGTGGCCTCGACGGTGAAGGAGGTCTGGTGGTCGGCGTTCATGCACCAGAGGATGGTGCTGAACTGGTGGGCGCCGCGGTCGCGGATGTTGCCGCCGCCGCTTTCCATGATCCAGCGGAAGTTGGCGGGGCAGTAGCGCCGGTTGTAGGGACGCCATGGCAACGGCCCGAGCCACAGATCCCAGTCCAGCGACTCGGGCGGGTCAGTGTCGGGGATCGGGTTCTTGTCCACCGGATTGGGATAATGCCAGCAGGTGACCTTGTGGACGCGGCCGACGATGCCGTTGCGGATGGCGCGGCAGGTGTACCAACCGCCGAGCGCGGTGCGCGCCTGGGCGCCGACCTGCACGGCCACTTTGTTCGCCCGGGCGGCCTGCACCATGGCCCGGCCTTCCCTCACGGTCACCGACGCCGGTTTCTCGACGTACACATGCTTGCCGCTTTGGCAGGCATACACGGTCATCACCGCGTGCCAGTGATCCGGGGTGGCGATGAGCACCGCGTCGATGTCCTTGCGTTCGATGATGTAGCGATAGTCGCGATAAACGGCCACGTCGCCCCCGACGGTCTCGGCCGCCGTGGCCAGGAAGTTGTCGTCGGCATCGCAGACGGCGGCGATGCGGACTTTGCCCTCCTTCTGGAAGCGGAGCATGTTCCGGACATGGGTCATGCCCATGCCGCCGGTGCCGATGTGGGCGACAACGAAGCGGTAATTCGCGCCGGGCCGGCCCGGGGCGCCGATGACCCCGGAGGGGGCGATCAACGGCAGGCTTGTCAGTCCGACCGCGGCGGCACCGCTGGTTTTCAGGAAACGACGCCGGCTGCAGGCGTCAACGCGTCGATTGGCGGAAGGGGCACTCATGGCACTTGCGTGGCTGATCTGTACGAGAGGGAGGATGGGCCGGCCGGTGGCGGAAGCCAAGCTCGCAGCCGGGGAATCATCGGCGGGCCTCGCCCAAGATCGCGCCGCCCATGCGTTCGGCCAGGTCGCGGGGACGCAGCCCTTTGACGAAGCGGTTGAAACCGAACGGCGTCGGGTGATAGGGCGTGACGAAGCGGACGTCGTTGCGCGCGGGGATCCGATCCTCCAGCCCCACGGCCCAGTAACAGGCGTTGACGACCATCCGGCGGAACGATTCGTCCAGGAAATCCTGACTGGCGCCCATGGTGGTCATGAACACCCGCGCCCGACCGCCCGGGGCGGGATAGACCTTGGTCCACGCCAGCGGCATGGTGGCCTTGGGGGCCGGTGGATCCTCGGGATGCATTCCGCTCAACACCACCCCGCGCACCAGGACGCGGCCCTCGTCGGGGATCGGTTCGCGGATGGTGTACACGTCGGTCGGCCCCCACATGGGTCCAACGCCGCGCAGGATGGGATGGTGGCGTTCGGTTTCGACCGGCACGCCCCGGGTGCTTTCGCGGCCGTGGCGGCCGTGGTGGGAAATCCAGGTGGACCCCAGCACCCGTTGCCCGAAGCCGCCTGCCCAAGGCCCGGTGCGGTTGTTCGAGCTGTAGCGGAAATAGGCGCTTTCGGGGCGGTTGCGAAAGGCCACCACCGAGGGCCGGATGCCAATCACCGGCCGGCCGGATTCCAGATAGGCGTGGATGTGGCGCATTTGCTCGTCCGGCAGTTCGCGAAACCGGGTAAACACGATCATCAAGTCGGCCCGGTCGAGCTGTTCCAAGCCGGGAATGTTGTCGAGCCGGTTGGGGTCGATGACGCCGGTGGCGGGATCGATGGCGAATAGCACGGTGCATTGGAACCCATGACGCAATGCCAGCAACTGCCCCAGCATCGGCATCGCTTCTTCGGACCGGTATTCCTCGTCGCCGCTGATCAGGACGATGCGCCGGCCCTGGCCCGGCCCTTCGCCGGGCATGAACTCCAACCACGGGGCCGTCAGACCGCTCCAGCCCGTCAGGAACGCGAAGCCCATCCACGCCGAGGCCGCCAAACGCAGCCATCGGCCCGACCGGGTGCCTTGGGTTGCTTTCATGGTTCGATTGCGTCAGTGACTCCGGGCCGATGCTTCACCCGGGCGGCCCGGGATGCGAGCCCGGAATGAATCCGTTGCCGCGCCAAGGGAATCAACGCCGCCACGGCCGCGTCGGTCCCGCGAAAGGCGGCGTCGCCGCCCTGATTGCAACAAACGAGGATGGCGAAACCGCGTTCCGGCGCGAGCCAGGCGTTGGCGAAGTTCATGGTGTTGCTGCCGGTGTGATGCAGCGCCCGGCCGCCGGCCCACTGGCGTTCGACCACCACCCAGCCCAAGGCCATCCCGCCGTCGCCCACCGGCGTGTGCAGGACCCGGTGGGTTGACCGCCGGAGCAGGCGGCCCTGACCGCGCTCACCCCGGAGGTGTTCGGCCACGAACGCCGCCCAATC
>RFJD01000586.1 GCA_003695015.1 Verrucomicrobiota bacterium
GCGGCGGTTTCGGCGGCATCGGTGAAGCCGTGGCTGGGGGCATCCGCGGCCACCAGCTCGAAGGGCACTTTTTGGCCGACGGTCATGAGGACCTGCTGCAGCTTGGCCTTGGGAGCCAGGCTGACCAGCCAGACCTTGGACCCCGCCACCGAGCGCGCCAGATGCGCGGCCTCGTAAAGGGCGTGGGCGGCCCAGGGATCGAACACGGCCGGCAGGGCCATCTCGTTCTTGATGGCCGGACCGTTGGGTGAGCTCACCGGCTCCAAGGTTTGCCACGGATCCGGCACGATGCTGCCGCACACGACGATTTGGTAACCCGAACTCATAAGCTCCATTCGTTGAAAGCCCCCGAAGGGTGGCCGTGGTTTAATCACACTTTCGGTGGGAGAACCAAGCAAAATCGCCCGGGACAAGCAGTTGAAGCCGGTTGCCGGTCCGCCGGGCGCTCCCCTGCCCTCAGCGCTCGTGAATCTCGACGATATCGCCGTCCCGCAGCGGCTCGCCCCGCTGGACCTGCTGGCCCGGATGTCGGCCTTCGCCCCAAATCCGGGCGAACTTCATCCGCTCCGGCAATTCGCGGTGGATTTCGCGGGCGAGGTCCTCGACGGTCGAGCCGAGATCGAGGGCGAACGGCTTTTCCAGATCCGGCGGTTGACCCGGCTCCTTGGAAAAGACGCGAATCACCGCCAGCAACCGCCACAACTCCCGGAACAGGTGGTCCAACCCCTCGCCGGTGGCGGCGCTGACGGGAACCACCTCCAACCGTCCGTCCAACAGCTCCCGCAACGCCTCGACCGTTCCGGGCTCGGCCAGCTCACACTTGTTGGCGATCACCAGACCCGCCCGCAGGGAGGGATCGGCGCGATCCAGTTCGTTGCGGGGCCGGTTCACGAGCGTCAACCGCCGCTCCTCCAGCACCTGCAGCACGGTCTCGAGCTGGTCGAGCGCCTCGTCCCCGGCCTCGACGACGGGGCACACCAAGTCGCCGCCCCGCATCGTCCCCATCAGGCCTGCGGGCACGTGTTCGGCGGTGATGGGCGGGGTGTCCACCAGTTCGATCGGCAGGCCGTCCCGGATCCACATGCCCGGCTGGGGCACGACGGTGGTGTAGGGATAATCGGCCACCTTCGCCTCGGCGTGGGTGGTGACGGCCAGCAAGCGGCTCTTGCCGGTGTTGGGCGGCCCCACCAGCACCACCTGCCCGGCCCCGCTTCGGGGGATGTGAAACGGATCCGGTCCCCGCGACACGCGGCCCTTCTTCTGCGCCTCCTTCCGCAACTGGCTCAACCGCCGTTTGATGGCGGCCTGCATTTTCTCCGTGCCCTTGTGCTTGGGAATCGTCCGGAGCATCTCCTGCAGGGCCTCGATCCGCTCCTCGTCGGTGGTGGCCTCGCGCAGGCGTTGTTCGGCCTTCTCGAACTCGGGTGTCAGATTGGCCGGCATGGCCCCAGTTTCCGAAACCGGCCCGGCCCTGACAAGCCACCCGGATCCCGGGCCCGGTTTGGTCCTGACAAACCGCCCTCCCCGGCCTAGGGTCGCCCCATGAACTCCATGAACCGACGACGTTTCCTTGCCTCATCGGTCCGTGCCACGGCCGGTTTCGCGGCCCTCGGCGGCGTGGCCGGCCGCCGCGTGCTCGGCGCCAACGAACGGCCCCATGTCGCCCTCATCGGCTGCGGCGGCCGCGGCCGTTACGACGCCCGGGGCATCATCGCCGCCGGAACCCGCCTGAGCTGGCTGTGCGACGTGGACCCCGCCCAATCGGCCGGCACGGCGAAGTTTCTCGAGCGTTACGCCCCCGACACCAAGGCGGCCAACATCCGCCAAACCCGCCACTTGGACGAGGTGCTCGAGGACGACTCAGTGGACGCCGTCATCGTCGCGACCCCCGATCACTGGCATGCCACCGCCTCGGTCCGGGCCGTCCTCGCCGGCAAGGACGTTTACGTGGAAAAACCCCATGCCCACAGCATCCACGAAAGCGAGGTGATGGTCCGGGCCGCCGAGAAAACCGGCCGCCTCATCCAGGTCGGCACGCAGAACCGCAGCGGGGCCTACAACCACAAGGCTCTCGAATACCTGCGTTCGGGCAAGCTGGGTCCGATCCACTTGGTGAAGGTTTACAACCTCAAGAGCGGCGGCCCCTTCCGCTTGGGCGATCCGGGGCGTCCGCCGGCGGATTTTCTGTGGGACGTCTGGCTGGGCCCCGCCCCGGAACGCCCCTACCACCAGCGCATCGTCCACGGCGGTTGGCACCACTTTTGGGACTACTCCGGCGGGGATCTGTGCGACGACGCGGCCCATCAGGTGGACCTGGCGCTCATGCTCATGGGCGACCCCGGCCTGCCCCGCTCCGTCAGCTCCGCCGGCGGCCGGCTGGCCCATCAGGGCGACGATTCCGAGGTGCCCGACCTGCTGGTCAGCAGCTTCGAGTTCGACGGTTTCGTGCTGACCCTGGAACACTCGAACTATCCCAAGTACATGATGAAAACGACCACCTCGATCCGGCAGGGCGACAAGTTCCCGTTCTGGATGCACAACGCCACCCGGATCGAGCTGTACGGAACCGAGCAGATGATGGTCGTGGGACGGCATGGCGGCGGTTGGCAGGCGACCATCTACCCTTGGGAGGTCATGGCCCAGGAATACGGCCGGCCCTGCGACGACGAGCATTACGC
>RFJD01000133.1 GCA_003695015.1 Verrucomicrobiota bacterium
CCCGGCCGCAGCCAGCCCAGCTTCGACAAGCAGTTCGTTCGCGATTACCTCGAGACGCTCGACTGGAACAAGCAACCGCCCGGCCCCGAGCTGCCGCCCGAGATCGTCGAGAAAACCAGCGCCAAGTACCTCGAAGCCTACGAACGCCTCACCGGGCGCCCCTTGTAAACCGGCTCACCCCGGCCGGCGGTTCCGGCGAACTGGACCAGGTCCGCCCGCCGGGGCCGGGACTCCGGATCGCGGCCGGCCACCCAAAGAAACCTTGAGCGCTGGCGGCGTCCCCGGCCCCGCGTTCTCCGGCTGCGTTCCCCGGTTGCAAATTCTCCGCAGGCTGGCAGTCTGTGGCCCCATGAGAACCACCGGAACTCCAAAGCGCCACCGGCCGGAACACCCCACCGGCCGCTTGGTCGCCCTTGCAACCGGGCTCGCCGTCCTCGCTGCCCTCCCGCTGCAAGCCTCGGATTGGCCCAACTGGCGCGGCCCGTTCTTCAACGGCTCCACCGACGAAACCGGCCTGCCGGCCACGTGGTCCAAAACCGACCACGTCATCTGGTCCACCGCCCTCCCCGGTCCCAGCGCCGCCACGCCGATCATCTCCGGCCGGCACCTCTTCATCTCCTCGACCGACGAGGAGGCCGACACCCTCCTGGCCATGGCGTTCGATCGCGACACCGGCCGCGAACTCTGGCGGCACGTCATCGCCCGCGGCACCAGCCGCGACCGCCTCAGCAACTTCGCCTCCCCGTCGCCGGTCACCGACGGCCAGCGGGTCGTTTTCCTCTATGGCAACGGGCTGACGGTGGCTTTCGATTTCGCAGGCCACAAACTCTGGGAACGCGACCTGTGCAAGGACTATGGCGAATTCGCCTTCAACTGGACCTACGGCGCCAGCCCCCTGCTGCACGACGGCCAGCTCATCTACCAAGTCCTTCAGCGGAACGAGCCGGTCCACGGCCGCGGCCTCCCGAATGCCGAGTCCTACCTGCTGGCCGTCGATCCCGCCACCGGCAAGACTCTTTGGCGGCATGTCCGGCCTTCCGACGCCGTGGCCGAATCACGCGAGGCCTACTCGACGCCCATCCCGTTCGAGGGCGCCGGTCGCAAGGAAATCCTGGTGGTGGGCGGCGATTGCCTCACCGGCCACGCCGCCGAGGACGGGCATGAGCTCTGGCGCTGGGGCACGTGGAATCCACGGCGCATCGGCCATTGGCGGCTGGTGCCTTCGCCGGTCACCGGCGGCGGCGTGATCCTGGCCTGCGCGCCCAAGGGCGGTCCCATCTTCGCCATCAAGGCCGGCGCCAACGGCCGGATCCCGCAGGACGGTTACGCCTGGAGCACCGAGGCCGATCCCGACGTGACCACGGACGTTCCCACACCGCTGTTCTACCAAGGCGATTTCTTCGTGCTGGGCGACCGCGCCCGCTCCAAGACGCTGGCCCGGGTCGATCCCGCCACCGGCAAGGTCCGCTGGAAGGTGGAAGCGCCCGGCCGCGCCAAATACGAGGCCTCGCCCACCGGCGCCGACGGCCGCATCTTCTGCCTGAACTTCAAAGGCGAAGTGGCCGTCTTCGACGCCGCGACCGGCAAGCTGCTCCAGGTCATCCCGATGGGCGAACCCGGGGATGACCGCACCCGCTCGACGATTGCCGTCGCTCATGGCCGCCTGTTCATCCGCACCAACCACCGGTTGTATTGCATCGGCAACCGCTGACCTCTGGAAACCCTTTTCCCTGATCCATCTGCCTGTGTCATGAAAGCCGCCTACATCGAACAAGTCGGTCCTCCCGAGAACATCGTGTATGGGGAATTGCCCGATCCGCCCGAACCCATCGGCCACCAAGTTCTGGTCGAAGTCAAGGCCGTCTCCGTCAACCCGGTGGACACCTACATCCGCAGCGGCATGGTGCCGATGGAACTGCCCAAGCCGTTCATCATTGGCTGCGACCTGGCCGGCGTGGTCAAAGCGGTGGGGCCCGAGGTCACCCTCTTCGAGCCGGGCGACCGGGTCTGGGGCAGCAACCAGGGCTTGCTCGGCCGCCAGGGCACGTTCGCCGAACAGGTGCTCGTGGATGAATGCTGGCTCTATCCCATCCCGGAAAACGTCTCCTTCGAAGACGCCGCCGCCATGGCCCTGGTCGGCATCACCGCCCACCTCGGCTTGGTCAAGTACGCCCGACTCGAACGCGGCGAAACCATCTTCGTCAACGGCGGGAGCGGCGCAGTGGGATCGACGGTCGTCCAGATGGCCCGGGCCCTGGGTGCCCGTCCCTACGCCAGCGCCGGCACGGCCGAGAAAGTTGCCCTTTGCCAGGAGTTCGGCGCGGAAAAGGCCTTCAATTACCGCGAACAAAACCTCGCCGAGGAACTGAAAAAGGCGCTGCCCGTCGGCGTGAACGTCTGGTGGGAAACCAGTCGCGAACCGGACTTCGACCTCGCCGTCGGCGCCCTCGCCTCCCACGGCCGCCTCATCCTCATGGCCGGACGCGAGGCCCGACCGCCCTTCCCGGTCGGCCCCTTCTACGTCAAGGGCTGTTCGATGCACGGCTTCGTGATGTTCATGGAGCATCCGGACGACCAGCGCGATGCGGCCGAGGACATCAACCGCTGGCTGGCCGAAGGCCGGCTCAAGCCGCGCATCGCCCACCTGTTGCCGCTCTCCGAGGCCGCCAAGGCCCATCAGCTCCAGGAGGACGCCACCATCCACAGGAAAACGCCGCTGGCGGGCAAGATCGTCCTCAAGCCCGGCGAATGAGCCGGCGCCGCAAGGCTCCGGCCCGCCCCACCTGGCCAAGCGCGCCCACCGACGACGCCCGCCCGGGGCGTCGCTTTTCTTTGGGCTCGCCGACGGCCTCGAAACCCAATCGACTTGCCTTCGCGCCCGCCCATCGGCAGGCTTCGTCCGTCCCTCGGTGACCGGCCTCCGCCATCCGGCGCCACGCCCGACGGCGCAGGCCGTCCGCGGGCATGCACGATCATGAAACGCACACTCTGCCTGCTTGTTGGATGTGTTGCGGGGCTGCTTGCGGCCCCGCCCGCGCCTGCCTCCGGTTCGTCCCCAACCCACCCGACGCGCGAAACCACACCCCGCGATCCAATCCAACCCGGTGAGCAAGCCGGCACTTCCAAGCATCCGGACGCCGACGGCCGCCGGTTCGACCCGGTCCTCCGCGACATCGAAGGCTGGCAGGTCTTCGTGGATCCTTCACTCCTTCCCGGCGGCGAGCATGCGGACGAAGGCCAGCGCGCCCTCACCATGCTGGCCAACCACCTGCAGCGGATCAAAATCCTCATGCTGCCC
>RFJD01000587.1 GCA_003695015.1 Verrucomicrobiota bacterium
GCCGGGCTCGGGCGGCTGGAGCCAGAACGACATCTTCCCGATGCTCAATGACGATGGCACGCGGAAGGTGGTGCATCTGGGCGGCACGGTGACGCTGCGGTGGCAGATGGACAACGGCGACCAGGACTATCTGTTGCTGGTGCCGGTGGGCGGCACGGTCGCGCCGGCGATGCTCAACATCGGGCTGCAGGACGGCCAAGTGGTGATCACCTGGGAGGGCGGCGGCACGCTGCAATCGGCCGATGCGGTGACGGGGCCCTGGGCCGAGGTGCCCGGGGCGGCCAGCCCGTATGCGACCGCCCCGACCGACGCGGCGAAGTTCTACCGCGTGGTCAAGTAGGGATCGTGGCTGGAGGGTGAGGCGCCAAGGCCCCGCCCTCCGGCTTCCACCCCCAAACGAGGAGGCCGGGCCCCGCCCGGCCTCCTTTTGCGTTTTCGGGGGGCGGCTCGAAGAGGCTTGCCGCGGGGGCGCAACCGGGATCAGAAAGCAAAAACGAACGGCGGCCGTCACGGCCGCCGTCTTGGTTACCGGTTGCTTGAAAAAACCTCCGAGGATCAGCCGCAGCTACAACCGCTGCCACAACCGCCAAAGTCCTCATCGGTCGGCACGCGGCCGATTTCGAGGGTCTTGGTCACGTAACGGGTCACGGTCTGCTGGGTCTGGTGCATCTGTTCCTGGGCGTCAAGGAAACGGCGAGCCACTTCGTTGTTCAGCAGGGCTTGGCGATCCTGCTCGTAAGCGTCGATTTCGGCGGGTTCCAAGGGCTGCCCCTGCAACTGCTTGTGATGCAAGGCTTCACCTTTTTCGGCCACACTGCGGTACAGGTTCTGAGCGGTTTCGTCGGTCAGGAACGCCTCCACGTCGCGGTGCATGGCTTGAAAATCCTCCTGATCGACGATCGCCTGGCAGAGCTCGAGGATTTTCGTCAGGACGGCGTTGTTGGTCATGATTGCGTGCATTGGACTTGTCGATGTTCGAATATGTCGCCGGCCAACCTAGCCCATGCCGGCAGGATCACAAGGCCAATCGCCGAAAAACCGCCGTGCCCGTGCGGCGGTCGTCCCTTTCTCCGCCGGGATGATGCGGCCCGGCAGCCTCAAATCGGCTCCAAATCCTCCGCGCTGACCTTCACCGCCGCCGCCTGCCCGATGAAGTCCAGTCGCAGCAACACCTCGGTCATGCCCTTGCGGTTCTCCACCCAAGCCTCCATGCCTTGGAGGGGGCCGTTCTTGATGCGGACCCGCATGCCGGGTCCGATCGTGGGCGCCAAGCGGACCTCGACCTCCTGCTCCAAGGCGAACAGGATGTCCTCGAGCTGCTGCTCGAACTCCTCCTGGTCCGGCACTTCCAGCAGGTTGGCCACGTAATCGCTCTGGAAGACCTTCTGCCGTTGCCGGCGTTCCATCCGCAGGAACACGTACCCCGGGAAGAGGGGCTTGAAGAAAACGACCGTCTTGCCCCGGTACTTCCGCACACTCCGGTAGAGCGGCAGCGTGGTCTCGATGCCCTCCCGGCGGCAGTAGTGTTCCAGCTTCTTTTCGCAGCGCGGCCGGGTGTGGGCCACGAACCACTCCACCCCGCCGCCGTCCGGCGGGGGTGTCGGCAGGGTCTCGGTTGCGTTGGGCTCGGCCATCGGCACGAGCCGTTAACAATGCGACAAGCCGGCTCCCTGACAAGGGCGAATCCCCGGCCCGCGCGCCGGAGCATTTTTCCGGCCAAAAGGGAATCGACACCCGGCCCGGGAGCGCTTACAACCGGGGGACGAAGACCCTATGAAACAGCTACGAATCGGCATGATCGGATACGGCTTCATGGGCCGTGCGCACTCGAACGCCTTCCGCAAGGTGGGCAACTTCTTCGATCTGAAATACCAGCCGGTGCTGCAAGCCGCTTGCGGGCGCGACGAAGCCAAGGTCAAGGCCTTCGCCGAACGTTGGGGCTACCAGTCCTACGAGACCAACTGGCGCAAGCTCATCGCCCGGGACGACATCGATGTCATCGACATCTGCGCGCCCAACGACATGCACCCGAAGATGGCGATCGCCGCGGCCGAGGCGGGCAAGATGATCCTCTGCGAGAAGCCGCTGGCCCGCAACGGCGCCGAAGGGGAGAAGATGGTCCAAGCCGTCCAGAAGGCCGGCGTCCCCAACATGGTCTGGTACAACTACCGGCGGGTGCCGGCCGTCACCCTGGCCTACAACCTCATCCAGGAAGGCCGGCTGGGCCGGGTTTTCCATTACCGGGCCAAGTTCCTCCAGGACTGGACCATCAGCCCGGACCTGCCCCAAGGCGGCGCCGCGCTCTGGCGGCTGGACGCCAAGGTGGCCGGCAGCGGCGTCACGGGCGACCTCCTCGCCCACTGCATCGACACCGCCATCTGGCTCAACGGCCCCATCGACAAGGTCTGTGCCATGACCGAGACCTTCATCAAGCAGCGCAAACACAACCTGACCGGCAAGGTCCAGCGGGTCGGCATCGACGACGCCTGCGCCTTCCTGGCCCGGTTCAAGAACGGCTCCCTGGCCACCTTCGAGTCCACCCGCTACGCCCGCGGCCACAAGGCGCTCTACACCTTCGAGATCAACGGCGAACACGCCTCGATCGCTTGGGACCTCCATGACCTCCACCGGCTCGAGTACTTCGACCACCGCGACGAGGGCAAGATCCGCGGCTGGCGCTCGATCCACGTCACCGACCACGGCGGCGACCACCCCTACATGGACAAGTGGTGGGTGCCGGGCCTGCAGATCGGCTATGAACACAGCTTCGTCCACCAAGTGGCCGATTTCATCAACAGCCTGGACACCGATCAGCCCGCCCAGCCGACCTTCCGCGATGCACTCGAGACGCAGTACGTTTGCGACGCGGTCCTCCAATCGGCCAAGACGGGCAAGTGGGAGAAGGTCAAACACGTCAAGTAGTCCCGCCCCTTCACCGGCCGTCGGCGTCCCTGCGCGCCGGCGGCCGGCCCGTTTCGACCGCCCCTTTTCGTTTCGCCACGTTGGAATCCGACTGCCTGTCCCGTCATGAACCCGATCATCCTGCGCGTCCTCACCGGCTTGGCGGTTCTGGCCGCGTCGAGCCCGGCGTTCGCCGCCGCGCCGGCCGCCGCCTCCTCCTCAACCCGCCCCAACATCGTCCTGCTCCTGGCCGATGACATGGGCTACGGCGACGTCCAGGCCCTCAACCCGGATTCGCGGATCCCGACGCCCAACCTCAACCGGCTGGCCGCCGAGGGCATGGCGTTCACCGACGCCCACACCCCTTCGGCCGTCTGCACCCCGACCCGCTACGGGTTGTTGACCGGCCGGTACTGCTGGCGATCGCGGCTCAAGAGCGGCGTCCTCGACGGCTACAGCCCGCCGTTGATCGAAACCGAGCGCCCCACCATCGCTTCCTTCCTCAAGAGCCAAGGTTATGCCACCGGCATCGTGGGCAAGTGGCACCTGGGGTTGGGTTGGCAGAAAACCCCTTCCGGGCAGTTCAATTTCCTTCTGCCGGTCACCCACGGCCCCAACCAGCTCGGCTTCGACTTCTCCTTCATCATCCCGGCCTCGCTCGACTTTCCGCCCTACGTCTTCATCCGCAACGGTCAGGTGACGGCGGACCATCTGGTCCCCCAGCCGGCCCAGCCCTTCCCCGGGTTTCTTCGCCGGGGCGAACGCGGAGCGGATCTGGTGATGGAAAGCTGTCTGGACGACCTGCTCATCCAGGCCACCACCTTCGTTCGGGAACAGGCACGCCAAAAGGACCGGCCCTTCTTCCTCTACTTCCCGCTGACCGCCCCGCACAAACCGGTCCTGCCTCATCCCCGGTTCCACGGCCAATCCGGTCTGGGCCCCTACGGCGACTTCGTCGTCCAAGTGGACTGGACCGTCGGCGAGGTCCTTCAAGCCATCGAAGAAGCGGGCATCGCCGACAACACGCTGGTCATCTACACCAGTGACAACGGCTCCTACATGTACCGGCGGGACGTGCACCCGGACCATGTCGAGGATCCGGGCGTCCAGGCCTACCGGCCCGAACATCACCGCGCCAACGGCCCCTGGCGCGGCACCAAGGCGGACATCTGGGAGGCCGGCCATCGCGTGCCCTTCTTCGTTCGCTGGCCCGGGCGTGTCGCCCCCGCCACGCGGTGCCCGGCCACGATCTGTTTGACCGACATCTTCGCCACGCTGGCCGAGGTGATCGGGGCGCCCCTGCCGGACAACGCCGCGCCGGACAGTTACAGCTTCCTGAGCTGGCTGGAGGGCCGCCCGCCCGCCAAGCGCCGCCCGCCTGTCATTCACCATTCCGGCGGCGGCATGTACGCCATCCGCGACGGCCAGTGGAAACTGGTCCTCGGCAACGGCTCGGGCGGACGGGAGCGACCGCGTGGCAAGGCCTTTGCCAAGCCGTATCCGTTGTTCGACCTGACCGTGGACACCGGCGAACAACAGGATCTGGCGGAGCGGTACCCCAACGTGGCCACGACGCTCGAGAAGGAGGCGCTGGAGGTGATCGAACACGAGGGTCGGCGTTGACCCGCCCCCGGCTCGGACCGCCCCACGACAGCCGACAACCCTCACGCTCCATCACACGGCGGCACCCACCCCCGACATGAAACCGATCCCCTGCCTCGCCCTCGGCGGCCTCCTTTTGCAGGCGGCCGCCGCCCCCGCCGGCGACCCCATCCACCTGCATCCGGCCAACCCGCACTACTTCGAATGGCGCGGCCGGCCCACGGTGTTGATCACCTCCGGCGAGCACTACGGCGCGGTGTTGAACGGCGCCTTCGACTTCCGGCGCTATCTGGCCACCCTGGAAGCCGACGGGCTGAACCTCACGCGCACCTTCTCGGGCGCTTATCTCGAACCGCCCGGCGCGTTTCGCATCGAGCGGAACACGCTCGCGCCCGCGCCCGCGGATTACGTCGCGCCGTGGGCCCGTTCCGAAACGCCCGGTTATGCGGCCGGCGGCAACAAGTTCGATCTCACCCGCTGGAATCCCGCCTACTTCGAGCGGCTCCACGCGTTCATGGCGGAGGCGTCCCGGCGGGGCGTGGTGGTCGAGTTCACCCTGTTCTGCCCGATGTACGGCGAGAAGCAATGGCGGCTGAGCCCGATGAACCCGGCCAACAACGTCAACGGCCTGCCGCCCCTCGCCCGCACCAACGTGTACACCCTCGACCGCCACGGCGGGCTGCTGCCCTTCCAGGAAGCCCTCACCCGCAAGCTGGTCCGCGAACTCAACCGCTACGACAACCTGATCCTGGAAATCTGCAACGAGCCCTACTTCGGCGGCGTGACCCTCGAATGGCAGGGCCGGATCGCCGAAGTGATCGTCGAAACCGAGCGCCAACTCGGCCGGCGCCACCTCATCTCCCAGAACATCGCCAACGGCTCCGCCCGCGTCCGGCTGGCTCA
>RFJD01000134.1 GCA_003695015.1 Verrucomicrobiota bacterium
TGGTGTGGGACGAGGTCACCCGGGAGGCGGCGTTGTTCGACACGGGATTCGATGCCGCGCCGGTTCTCGAGCTGATCGCGGATGAACAGCTCGAGCTGAAGCACATCTTCATCACCCATTCCCACTACGATCACGTGCAAGGGTTGCCGGCGGTGCGTCAGGCGCATCCCAAGGCCCGACTGCACAGCAGCTCGCCCGACGTGGCGTTGCACGAGAGGAACCGGCCGACCGACTTCATCCACTTGGGCAGCCTGCGGATCACCAACCGTCCCACGCCCGGGCATGCGGCCGACGGGACGACCTACGTGGTGGGCAACTGGCCCGAGGACGCTCCGCCGGTGGCCTTCGTGGGGGATGCCTTGTTCGCCGGATCGATGGGACGCGCCGCGGGCGCGGCCGGGGAGGCGCGACGGGCCATCCGCGAACAAATCCTCTCCCTGCCGCCGGACACGTTGATCTGCCCGGGGCATGGCCCGCTGACCACCGTCGCGGAGGAGCTGGCCCACAATCCGTTCTTCTGAGGCAGCCGCGCACCGGGCGGAACCACGCCTGCCGGGGTGCGGCAGGCCGTTGGCGCGAAGCGGAGCGGCGGATGGCGCCGTCCCCGGCGGTTCAATGAATCTTCCGGCGGGCCAGCTCAAGGATCTTGCGTTCCCGCTCCGTCAGGCTGTGGATCCCCTGGGTCGAGATCTTGTCCAGAATGGGATCGACCGCCTGTTGGATGAACTCCTCGGGCGGGAGCTCGTCGGGACCGGGCTCGGGTGAGGAGGGTGGGGCGGCTTTGGGCCACGGGGTCTTGGGTGTCCGGACGACCGCGATGCGGGGCTGCCGTCGCCGCCGGAGCCGGGGCCAGCGCCAGCGGGGCTGGGACCGCCCGGCGAGGAATTGCAGGTAGAGCCAGCCGCCGAGCATGCCGCCCAAGTGACCGGCGTGGGCGACTCCGCTGTGGGGTTGGAGCAGGCCGAGAATCGCCACCACCGCCAGCACGGTCAGCAGGTGTTTGGCCTTCATGCTGACCGGGATGATGAAGGCGATCAGGGTCGTCAGCCGCATCTCCCGGTTCATCAGGGCGAAGACGGCGACCACGCCGTAAACGCCGCAGGAAGCGCCGACGGTGCCGCCGTAGCCGAAATGGGAGGGCGCCAGCCAGGTGGCGGCGGATTGGAGCAACCCGCCCAAGGCACCCGAGCCGAGGTAAAGCTGCCAGAAGGCGGTCCGCCCCAAGGCGATTTCGACCGGCCGGCCGAACATGTAGAGCATCAGGCAGTTGATCCCCAGATGCAGCAGGCCGCCGTGGAGGAACTGGAAGGTCAACAACTGCCAGACTGCGCCGTGGGCCAGTTCGGAGGGCACCAGCACCGCGTGCATCAAGAGCCGGTCCAGCCAGGACCCGCGCGCCAGATCGGCCACCAACTGCAGCGCAAACACCGCCACGTTGGCGATCAGGATCACCGTCGTGGGCGAGAGGGGATCCCGGTCCGGGCGCGCGCGCATGTATGGTCGATCGTAAAGCACCGGCAGCAACCTAGACGCAGCCGGCACCGGCTTCAACGCGCTTTTGGGCGGGGCGGCGTCCTTGGGTGGCGACCGCGAAGAATCGGACCACGGGAGCGCCGGGCGGACCCGGCGGGGCGGGCCGGCTTCGGGCAAGGGCGGGAGGGGTTGAGACTGGACATGGTTGGGGCGGTGTGAGACGACTCCCGGCGTGCAACCCATGACGCCAACCGACACGTTGCCCGGCGCCGGTTCGCTGCCGTGGCTGGACCTGACGGTTTTGCTCCTCTACTTGGTCGGCACGGTGGCTTTTGGCCTTTGGATGGGGAGGCGGAGCGGTTCGCCGGATCAGTTCATGGCGGCGGGCGGAAGGCTGCCCGGTTGGGCGGTGGGGTTGTCGATCTTCGGCACCTACGTGAGCAGCATCAGCTTTCTCGCGCTGCCGGGCAAGGCGGTGGGAGGCGACTGGAACGCCTTTGTCTTCAGCCTGACCCTGCCGCTGGCGGCGTGGATCGCGGTCCGGTGGTTCGTGCCGTTCTACCGCGGGTTGGGCGGGGTGTCCGCCTATGAACACCTCGAGGCGCGGTTCGGTCCCTGGGCGCGGTTCTACGCCGCCGGCTGCTACCTGCTGACGCAGGTGGGACGGATGGGGACGATCATGTATCTGGTGGCTCTGGCGCTGGCGCCGTTGACCGGCTGGAGCGTGCCGGGCCTGATCCTGGTGACCGGCGTGGCCGTGGTGTTTTACGCCATGTTGGGCGGCATCACGGCCGTGATCTGGACGGATGTGGTGCAGAGCTTGGTGCTGATCGCCGGGGCCCTGTTGAGTGTGGGGTTGCTGTTGTTCGGCATGCCGGAGGGCCCGGGACAGTTGTTCCGGATCGCGGCCGAGCATCACAAGTTCAGTCTCGGAAGCTGGGCGCCGGACTTCACGATTTCGAGCTTCTGGGTGGTGCTGCTGTACGGGGTGTTCATCAACCTGCAGAACTTCGGCATCGATCAGAGCTATGTGCAGCGCTACCATACCGCCCGGAGCCCGGCGGCGGCGGCCCGCAGTGTCTGGACGGGGGCGCTGCTCTACCTGCCGGTCTCGGCGTTCTTCCTGTTCATCGGCACCGGCTTGTTCGCCTTCTACACGGCGCAACCGGAACGCCTGGGCGCCGGGTTGTCGCTCGCTGAGACACCCGACCGCGTGTTTCCGCATTTCATCGTGGCGGAGATCCCCGCGGGTCTGACGGGGTTGGTGATCGCGGCGATCTTCGCCGCGGCGCAATCGACGGTGTCCAGCTCGGTCAACTCGGCCGCCACGCTGATCGGCTGGGATTTCTACCGGCGGGCCAAAGGGGGGCGGGTGAGCGAGAAGGCCATGATGCGGGTGTTGCGGGGGGCGACCCTGGTGATGGGGGTCGCGGGAACGGCGGCGGCTCTGGCGATGATCCGGATGAAATCCGCATTGGATGCCTGGTGGGATTGGGCCGGGGTGGCCAGCGGGGGGATGCTGGGGTTGTTCCTGCTGGGATTGGTTTCCCGGCGGGCGCGCAACGTCCACGCCGCCGTGGCGGTGATGGTGGGGTTGCTGGTGATCGTTTGGATGACCCTTTCCAGCCGGGAGTGGTGGCCGGCTGCCTGGGAGGCGGTTCGTTGCCCGCTCCACAGCTACATGATCGTGGTGGTCGGCACCACGACCATCCTGCTGGCGGGATTCCTGTTGAGCATCTGTGGCGGGGCGGGGTCGGGCAACGAACCGGGTGGACAGTCGTCCGCCGGCGGGTAAGTTCCGGTCATGTCATCCGCGGGTTCATTGCCTCAACCGTTGCGGGGCATCGTGCCGCCGCTGGTCACGCCGCTGAAGGGCCGTGATGAACTGGACGTCGCGGGCCTGGAACGGCTGGTGGAACGGGTGCTGGCCGGGGGCGTCTCCGGGTTGTTCATCCTGGGAACGACCGGCGAGGCCCCGAGCCTCAGCCATCGCCTGCGGGCCGAACTGGTGCAACGGGTCTGCCGTCAGGTGGCGGGACGGGCGCCGGTGCTGGTGGGCGTCACGGACACCTCGTTCATCGAGTCCGTGAATCTGGCCCGACTGGCGGCGGAGGCGGGCGCGGCGGCGGTGGTGACGGCCACGCCGTACTACTTTCCCTCCGGCCAGGAGGAGTTGCGGGAATACCTCGGCCATCTGCTCGAGGCCCTGCCGCTGCCGTTGCTCCTGTACAACATGCCCAGCCTGACGAAGGTCCGCTTCGAGCGGGAGACCCTTCGTTGGGCGGTGGATCAGCCGGGCATCCTGGGGATCAAGGACAGCTCGGGGGACATGCTCTACTTCCACGATGTGGTCGAGCTGGGCCGGGCACGGCCGGATTGGTCGGTGATGATGGGGCCGGAACAATTGCTGGCGGAGGCGGTGTTGCTGGGAGCCCATGGCGGGATTTGCGGCGGCGCCAATTTCCACCCGCGCCTGTACGTGGAACTGTACCGTGCCGCCGCCGAGCGGGATTGGGAACGGATGCTGGAGTTGAACCGCCGGGTGCACGAGATCGCGCGGGCCATTTACGAAGTGGGCCGGCACGCCTCGGCGGTGATCAAGGGCATCAAATGCGTGCTGTCGTTGCAGGGCGTGTGCGACGACTACATGGCCGAGCCGTTCCACCGGTTCCGGGAGGCGGAACGCCGGGTGGTGGCGGAGCGGGCGGCGGCGTTGGGGCTGTTGGAAGAGCCGCCGCGGGTGACCGGATGAGGAGTGGGGTCGTTTTCGCGAAAAAGAGGGTTGACGTTTGGGGCGGGCCGGGGCAGGATTCAAACAGCCGTTTGAAATGAACGTTTGACCATGAGCCCCGCGCCGGCCGCCCACGACACCAAAACCGCCATCCTCGACGCCGCCGAGGCCGTCTTCGCCGAGGTTGGCCTCGCCCGCGCCTCGATCCGGCGGATCGTCCAGCGCGCGGGCGTCAATCTGGCGGCGGTTCATTACCACTTCGGATCGAAGGAGGGGTTGATCGAGGCGGTGTTCAACCGGCGCGTCGCCCCCGTCAACGCCCGTCGGCTGGAGTTGTTGGCCGCGGTCGAGGCGGCTCATCCGGAGGGGGCCCTGCCGGTGGAGGCGGTGTTGGAGGCCTTTCTGCGACCGATGCAGGAGGCGCGCGAGGCGGATGGCCGGGCGGATCATTTGCGGCGGTTGTACGGCCGGTTGGTGGGGGAGCCGAGCGAGAGCGTTGGCCGGATGATGAGCCGGCAATTCGGCCCGGTGTTGCAACGGTTTGGCAAGGCGTTGAAACGGGCGGTGCCGGAGGTGCCCGAACCGGTCCTGCTGTGGCGGTTGTTGTTCACCGTGGGAGCGGCCGCCCACCTGATGCTGGACCCGCTGGTGTTCAAGAAGTTGACGCGGGGGCGATGCGATCCACGCGCCGGGGCGGAGGGGTTGGCGGAGTTGATTCGGTTCGCGGCGGCCGGCATGCGGGCGCCGGCGGCGGCTGGCGCGGGGGAAGGCGACCAGGAGGAAGGCTCATGAGGCGGCGGATGGTCTGGGTCGGGCTGGCGGTGCTGGCGGTTTCGTGTGCGAGCCCGCCGGAGCGGACGAAGGTGGCGGAGTTGCCGGTGCGCGACCAATGGGCGGCCGGGGCGCCGGCCGGCACCGTGCCCGAGGGACCGTGGTGGGAGGCGTTGGGGGGCACGAATCTGGCGGCGCTGGTGGAGGAGGCGTTGGCGCACAACCACGATCTGCGGCAGGCGGCGGCGCGGGTCGAGGCGGCGGTGGCCCAAGCCCGGGCGGCGGGAGCGGCGTTGCAGCCGCAATTGAGTTTCGGCGGCGACGCAGGCCGGCGGCAACAGGTCTTCGTGGGCCTGCCGATTCCGGGGCGGGAGGGCGTGCCGTTGGTCTCCCGATCGACTTCGTACGGCGCGTCATTGAACCTGAGTTGGGAGCTGGACCTGTGGGGGCGGATCCGCGCCGGACAAAGCGCGGCGTTGGCCGACCTCCAGGCCAGCGAGGCGGCGTGGCGGGGCGCCCGCAACTCGTTGGCCGCCCAGACGGCCCGCGCCTGGCTGGCCCTGGTGGCGGCGAATCATCAATGCAAACTGGCCCGGGCCACCCGCGACAATCTCGCCCGCACCGCCGAACGGATCGAAGCCCGCTACCGCCAGGGGTTGCGCCCGGCTCTCGATCACCGGATGGCCCTGAACAATCTGGCGGTGGCCGAAGGTCTGGTGGCCGCCCGGGAACGGGAGCGGGAGGCGGCCATCCGCCAGTTGGAGATTCTGCTCGGGCGTTATCCCGCCGGCGAATTGGACGCCAGGGCGCCCCT
This sequence comes from Verrucomicrobiota bacterium, assembly GCA_003695015.1. Classification (GTDB taxonomy): domain Bacteria; phylum Verrucomicrobiota; class Verrucomicrobiia; order Limisphaerales; family J093; genus J093. Next base: position 5,790 of record RFJD01000134.1, read on the forward strand.
CCCTGAGGTGGGCGAGGAAATCCCGGCCGGGCTGCCGTCGGACCTGCTGGAACGACGCCCGGATCTCGTGGCCGCGGAACGGCAACTGGCGGCGAGTCTCACCCGGGTGAAGGAAGCGAAGCGCGCCCTGTTGCCGCGGATCAGTCTGACGGCTTCCGGCGGCCGGACCAGCAACCAGCTCGAGGACCTGCTGGACAGCAGTTTCAACATGTGGACTCTGGCGGCCAACCTGACCCAACCCCTCCTTCAAGGCGGCCGGCTCCGCGCCAACGTGCGCCTGGCCCGGGCCCGGGCCCGGGAGGCGCTCGAGAATTACGTCTCGGTGGTCCTGCGGGCCTTCGGGGAGGTCGAGACGGCCTTGGTTGCGGAGCAAAAACTCCGGGAGCGGGAGGCCGCGTTGGCGGAATCGGTCCGGCACGCGCGGGAGGCTTGGCAACTGGCGGAGGAGCGCTACCAAGCCGGCCTGATCGATTTCGTGACCCTGATGGAAACCCAGCGGGCGGTGTACACAGCCGAGAGCGATTGGATTCAAGCGCGCCGCCAGCGATTGGACAACCGGATCGATCTGTACCTGGCGCTGGGCGGGGGGTTCGGATCGGAAACCGCGGCGGAGGCCGAAAACGTGGCGAGCAAGGATTGAGATGACTGCATGGCGCAAGTTCGGGCTACCGGTGGGCATCCTGGCTGTTGGGGCCCTGTTGACCGGGTTGATGATCAAGTTCCGGCGGCCGCCGGAAGTGACGCCGCCGGAGGTGTCCCTGCCGTTGGTGCGCGTGGCGCCCCTGGCGCCGACAAACCACCAGTTCGTGGTGCGCAGCCAAGGGACGGTGGCCCCGCGCACCGAGATCGATCTGGTGGCGGAAGTTGCGGGCCGGGTGTTGCGGGTGGCGCCGTCCTTCCGCACCGGCGGCTTTTTCGAGGCGGGCGAATTGCTGGTCCAGATCGACCCGACCGACTACGAGCTGGCGGTGACCCGGGCCCGGGCCACCCTGGCCCAGGCCCGGACCGCCCTGGACCGCGAGGAAGCCGAGGCGCGGGTTGCCCGCGAGGAATGGGAACGCTGGGGGCAGGGCGAACCGAGCCCGTTGCTGTTGCGCGAACCGCAACTGGCCCAAGCGCGGGCGGCGGTCGAATCCGCCAAAGCGGGCCTGTCGATCGCCGAACGCGACCTCGAACGCTGCCGGATCACGGCGCCCTTTGCCGGGCGGGTGAGGGCGCAGCGGGCGGACGTGGGGCAGTTCGTCAACCGGGGCCAGGTGGTCGGACGCATCTACGCGGTGGATTACGCCGAAGTGCGCCTGCCGCTGCCGTTGGAGGATCTGGCCTATGTCGAATTGCCGGTGGCCTATGAGCGGGAAGAGACGCCGGATCAAGGGCCGGCCGTGACGTTGTCGGCGCGCCTGGGAGGCCGCACTTGGGAATGGCAGGGCCGCATCGTGCGCACCGAAGGCGAGATCGATGCCCGGACGCGGATGCTCCACGCGGTGGCCCGGGTGGACCATCCCTACGGGCGTTCCGGCGAACGGCCGCCCCTGGCCGTCGGGTTGTTCGTCCAGGCGGCGATCGAA
>RFJD01000588.1 GCA_003695015.1 Verrucomicrobiota bacterium
CTCAGAACGAGCAGCCGTAAGCCACCGAAAGCAGATGCACGTTGAACTCGTACCGCCCGACCACGGCCGGATTCTGGTTCGCGGCGATCGTGCGGTCCTCGTAGAACACCGGCGCATAGGCGGCCTCGAACCGGTGCCGTCCCTTGCGGTAACCGATCCCCACCGAGACCACGTGCTGGTCCGCGTCCGGAATCGCCGGCGTGAACGTGGCGCCACGGGTCGGGGTCTGGAAGAACTGGTAACTCAACCGCAGGTGCCAGCCGCCCCCCAGATCATACACCCCGCCCACGCCCACGGTGATCGTGTCCCGCCAGTCGTGCCGCTGCGTTTGAAAAGCCGGCGGCAGGGCCAGCGGCGTCTGCAGCTCCAGCGTGTCGAAGCGCGAAAACTGCAGCCACTCCACATCCGCCTCCAGCTTCAGTCGCGGGCACACTTCCAGCCCGTAGCCCGCTCCGATGATCGTGGGAAAGGCAAAGCTCGTCTTCAGCGGCGCAACCACCGCTCCGCCCGGCACGCCGGGGACGTTGTTCATGCCAATGTCGCCCGTGTAGGCCACGTCCATCGGCACACGCACCGTCACCGCCAACCGATGCGAGCCCACCGGATTCCAACTCAGGGCGAAGTTGCCGCTCCAACCCACCCCGTCGCCCTTGCCCCGCACTTCGCTCAAAGGCAATCCCAGCGCGCCTCCCATCTGGCGGAACTCCAGCTCCGACCACATCACGTCCATCCCCGCCGCCACCGTCAGCCGCGGGCACAACTTCACGGCCAGCACCGGGCTCACGTCGAAACTTTGCAACTCGACATAGTGGGGGGCCCACGATTGCAGGGCCCCGCCGTCACCCCAATCGATCGACAACCCGTAGGGCACCGTCACCGCCAACCCGGCGGCCGCAACCTCGTCGATCACCGGCCCGCCCGCGAACAAATGAGGCAGGAACTTCCACGGGTTCTGCGTCTTGGCCCCGCCCAACGGCCCCTCGAATCGCACCGAGTGATAGGCCAGCGTCGGCTCGAAGGAAGCCTCCCACCGCTCCAACCGCGTCAGATTGGCCGGATTGTGCACCGCCGCGGAAGCATCCTCGACAAACACGCGCCTGCCGCCGGTGCTGCCCAACCCGGCGGCGCCGATGGTGGGACTCCGGAAACCCTCCGCCCAAGCCGCCGCCGCCAACCCCACGCCCAATCCGGCGACCAGCCATCGGCCGGTCCGCCCCCGGCGCCTCGCCGGTCCACCGCGCCGGCCCACCGTTTGCAAGTCACGAGAGGTCGTTGCCATGGAGCGAGTTATGGCATTTTTTGCTGGTGACGACAATCCCGGAGTGTTTTACGCTGGAAAGCGTCCACCACGCGGTGCGCGGGTGGCACGGGATATTTGGAAAAAAACCGACTGGTTCTCGTCATGGCCGAACCGAATGCAGTTTCGCCTGAGCTGTTCCAGCAACGGGACCTGTTGATTTCCTGCCGGAACAGTCAGGGAATTGACGTCAGGTCCACACCGGTCCGCATCACCCGCTACACCGCGGTGCTGGAAGTTTACAACCCCCACAGCATCCTCCAGTTGTCGGAAGTGCTCGGCGACTTCCGCATCATGCTCGGCGAACGCTGCGTCTATGCCGGCCGGGGAGTGGTCAGCAACCTCGTCAATGCCGGCGTCCTGGTGCTGGCCGAGGTCACCCTCGACGATGAATCCTGGCTGGACGTGGACATCTTCTCCCCCGTCGCCCAACCCGAGCGGCTCCGGGAGGAGTTCGACGCCTTCATGGTCCATTGGAGCCGAATGCAACGCATCGGCTCGGATTTCAAGCTGGCCGTCGCCGACTTCCAAATGCTCCTGGCCGAGGTCCGCCGCTGGCTCGACCAAGTCGAGCTGGGCGTCCGTTCCGAACCCACCGGCAACCGCGCCGAAATCGAGCGCGAGGTCCTCCTCGGCCTGGAAGGCCGCATCCTGCCGGCCATCGACGAATGGGCCGGCCGCTTCGACGCGGCCGCCGAAAAGGCGGACGAAAACCTCCGCCCCGCCTACCGCGCCTATGCCCGCCGGCAGCTTCATCCGCTGGTGATGTGCTCCCCCTTCGTGTACCGCACCTATCACAAACCCCTCGGCTATGCGGGCGACTATGAAATGGTCAACATGATCCTCCGGGATCCCCATGAGGGCGCCACCCTTTACGCCAAAATGGTCAACGTGGTCTTCCTCCGGAACCCGCCCGCCGAGGCCCACCGCAACCGCATCAAGTACCTGCTCAAACGACTGACCGAGGAAACCCGCCGGGTCGCCGGCGAAGGCCGCCGCGCCCGCATCCTCAACCTCGGCTGCGGCCCCGCCCGCGAGGTCCAGCTCTTCATCGAACAGGAGGAACTCTCCAACCAGGCCGACATCACCCTGCTGGACTTCAACGACGAAACCCTCGAATACACCGGCGGCATCCTGCGTGAACTCAAGGAACGCCACCAACGGGAAATCGGCCTGACCATCGAGCAGAAGTCCATCAACCAGTTGCTCAAGGAAGCCATCCGGGCCGACCTCGGAGCCGACCGGCTCGGCGGGTACGATTTCATCTATTGCGCCGGCCTCTTCGATTACGTCTCGGACCGGGTCTGCCGCCGCTTGGTGGAGCTGTTCTACAGCATGCTCGCCCCCGGCGGCACCGTCCTGGTCACCAACGTGGACGCCGCCAAGCCCTTCCGTTACTCGATGGACTACATCCTCGAATGGCACCTGATCTGCCGCAACCGCCAGCAAATGGCCGCGCTGGTGCCCGACCTCGAGCCCCCGCCGCCGTGGCACCTCACCGCCGATCCCACCCAGGTCAACCTGTTCCTGGAAGTCCACCGGCCCGGCGGCCGCTCCGGCCCGCCTTGGCTCGCCGAGAAAGGCCGGGTGGAACTCGAGGCCCCGGCCACGATCGCCTCCTGACCCCATGAAGATCGCGCCGGAAATCGAGGCTGCCTACCGCCACCAGGAGCGCGTCAACGGCGCCTCCCGGTTGAAGGTCGGCTGCCTGTTGGTCCTCACCCTCCTGCCGGCCGGCGCCTTGGTGGACTATTTCGTCTATCCGGACCACTTCCGGACCTTCCTGCTCATCCGGGGCGGATTCGCTCTGACCACCCTGCCGCTGCTCTATCTGTTCAACCGGCCCGCGGGGGTGAAGTACTACAACATCCTGAGCCTGCTGGTGGCCGTCATTCCCGCCGCCGCGATCTGCACCATGATCCGGCTGCTGCCCAACCCGGCCGCCTCCCCCTACTACGCCACCATCAACCTCATCCTGCTGGCGATCGCCTTGGTGGCCCAATGGGACCGCCGTCAGAGTCTCGTCGGCGTGATCCTGCTGCTGGCGATGTACCTGGGAGCCGTCGCCTGGCCGGACGCCCGGAGCGTGGGCATCTTCGTCAACAACCTCTGGTTCATGGCCCTGACCGGCATCATCGTGGTGGTGGGCAGCGAAATGAGCGACCGGCTCCGGCTGCGCGACTACGCCAGCAGCGCCGAATTGGCCGAAAGCCAGCGCCGGCTCGAACAAAGCTACAAGCAGCTCCAGCAATTGGACGAACTCAAGGGCCGCTTCTTCGCCAACATCAGCCACGAGCTGCGCACCCCGCTGACCCTCATCCTCGCGCCGCTGGAAACCCTGCTGAAAGGCGACCGCATCCAGGACCCGGAGACCCTCAAGCTGCTGCAGGCCATGCAGGACAACGGCATGCGCCTGCTCAAACTCATCAACGACCTCCTGGACCTGGTCCGGCTGGACGCCGGCCGGCTCCGGCTCCATCGCCGCCCCATCGAGGCCAATGCCTTCATTGGCGGCATCCTCAATGCCACCAGTGCCCTGGCCAAGAATCGGGGCATCCGCCAGATCAACGAGGTGCCGGCCGACCTGCCCACCCTTTACGCCGATCCCGACAAGCTCGAGAAGATCTTCCTGAACCTCGTCTTCAACGCGATCAAGTTCACGCCCGCGGGCGGCCGGGTCACCATCCGCGCCAAACAGGAGGACGGCGCCATTCTCTTCGCCGTCGAGGACACCGGCATGGGCATCGCCCCCGAGCACCTGCCCCATCTGTTCAGCCGGTTCTGGCAGGCGGACACCGAAGCCAACCGCAAGTTCCAGGGCGCCGGCATCGGCCTGGCCCTCGTGCGCGAGCTGGTCCGCGCTCACGAAGGCGAGGTGAAGGCCCGCAGCACCCCCGGCAAGGGCACCACCATGCTCGTGCGGCTGCCTTTGGGCTCCCCGGATCAGGCCAGTGAACCGGTCGAACGCCCCTCCCCGGAGGAGGCCCCGGAAACGGCCGACACCGAGGAACTCAGTCCCCGCGATCAGTGGCTCCGCAGCCTCTATCGCCGGGCCGAACTCTACGCTCGTGTCACGCCTCTCCGACGAACCACCGTGAATGTCAGCATCCCCAGCCACAAGAAGCTGCCCACCGTCCTGGTCGTCGATGACGAGCCGGACATGCTCCAGTTCCTCGAACAACAGCTCAGCGACGAGTACCACGTCATCGAGGCCACCGACGGGGATCAGGCCATCACCCTGGCGCGACAGTTCCTGCCCGACGTCATCATCTGCGACTTCATGCTGCCCGAGCAGGACGGGCTGGCGGTCTGCGAGGCCCTGCGCAAGCAGGTCTCGACCCGCTCCCTGCCGCTGCTGATGTTGACGGCCCGGGCCGACGACGCCACCAAGCTCAAAGCCCTCGAACTGGGCGTCAACGACTTCCTGGCCAAGCCCTTCTCCGTGGCCGAGTTGAAGGCGCGGGTCCGCGGCCTCTGCGAGAACCACCGCCTCCAGCGCCAACTGGCCGAAAACAACCGCAAGCTCGAAGGCACCCTTGAACAGCTCAAGGAAACCGAACTCCAACTGGTCCAAGCCGAGAAAATGGCCTCCCTGGGCCGGCTCAGCGCCGGCATCATCCACGAGATCAACAACCCCCTGAACTTCGCGCTCACCGCCCTCCGCTACCTGAACCGCGCCGCCGCCAAACTTGCGGAGGAGGACCGCGAGGAGTTCGAGGACACCCTCAAGGACATCCAGGACGGCCTCCGCCGGGTCTCGGTCATCATCGGCGACCTCCGCTCCTTCACCCACCCCCACAGCGGCGAGCTGGTCGAGGTCAACCTCCGGGAAACCGTCGAGGCCGCCCTCCGGTTCCTCACCGCCGAGTGGAAAGACAAGGTGGACGTCCAGCTCGAAATCCCGGATGATCTGACCGTCTGGGCCGCCGGCAACCGGCTGGTCCAGGTGTTCCTGAACCTGTTTCAGAACTCACTGGATGCCTTGAAGAGCCAAGCCGAACCGCATGATCCGCCCGTCCTGCGGGTCGCCGCCCGCGAGGCCGATGGGGAACGCATCGTCACGGTGTGGGACAATGGTCCCGGCATTCCGGAGCATCATCTGGCCCGCATCTTCGACCCCTTCTTCACCACCAAGGAGGTCGGCAAGGGCACCGGTTTGGGTCTGAGCATCTGCTACCGGCTTTTGAACGAGTTCGGCGCCCGCATCACGGTGCGAAGCGAACCGGGCAAGTTCACCGAGTTCACCCTCGTCTTTCCCAGCAAACGGCTCGAAAACCAGCAGCACTCTCAGCAACCTGAGACCCCAGAGGTCCAGACCCTTCCGAACCCATGATGAACACGGTCTACGACTACAAACGGTTCGCCATCCTCTACGTGGACGACGAGGAGAAGTCGTTGAAGTACTTCCGGCGCTCCTTCGAGGACACGTTCCGGATCTTCACCGCCCCCAATGCCGCCGAGGGCTACAAGATCCTCACCGACCACCAGGAGGAAATCGGCGTGCTGATGAGCGACCAGCGCATGCCCGGCGAGCAGGGCGTCCAGCTCCTCGAAAAGGCCCGGCGCCTCCAGCCCCGCATCATCCGCATCCTGGCCACCGCCTACACGGACCTCGACGCCGCCATCCAGGCCGTCAACACCGGGGCCATCTACAAGTACGTCACCAAACCGTGGGACGTCCCCGAGCTGGAGACCACCCTCAAGCGCAGCCTCGAGTTCTTCATGGTCCAGCTCGAACGCGACATGCTCCTGCGGGAAAAACTCTCCAGCCTTCACCGCATGCTCATCGCCGACCGCATCCTCAGCCTCGGCGTCCTGGCCACCGGCCTCCATCAGCGCATGCGCGGCACCCTCGATGCCGCCCGGCGCTTCCTGGACCTCGCCCCGGCCATGCTCGAACGGGAACGGGTGGACCTCAACCAGCTCCGCAACCCGGCCTTCTGGCAGGACTACCACCGGCACGTCCGCCAGCAGCTCCAAGCCATCATGGGCCTGTTGGAAAACCTCCCCGCCGAGCCGCCCAAACCCGGCTGTTTCGACACCGAAATCCGCCTTCACGAGCTGGCCGAGGCCACCATTGACAAGCTCGGTGACCGTCTCCACGAAACCGGCATTCAGATCATCAACGGCATCCCCGCCGACCTGCCGCCGCTCAAGGTGGACGGCTCCCAATTCCCGCGCATCTTCGATCTCCTCATCCAGGACGAACTGCTCAACCTCCCCTCCGGCAGCGAGGTTCGCCTCGAGGCCTGCCTCAAACGCAGCGAGGATCCCGCCGGAGAGGCCATCGAACTGCGCGTCAGCGACAACGGCCCCGGCCTGCCCGGGGAAGCGGTCCTCTCGGTGCTGGACCCGCTGAGCGAACGGAGCTCGAAGGCCGCCGACCTCGGCCTCCACCTCATGGCTTGCTACTTCATCGTGTACCATCACGGCGGCCGCGTGCACGTGGAGCGCTCCGAGGAAAACGGCTTCTCCCTGGTCATGGACCTCCCGCTCAACCCCGGCGAAAGTGGCAGCCACATCGAGAGCGAGGACTTCTTGATCCGTGCCATGACCAACGAACGCCTCTGGGAGCGCCTGCTCGCGGGCATCTGACCCCGCGCCGGACGCCCCCCACCCTCTCACCGGCAAGCCGGACCGCCCGCGTCCGGCTTGTTGCTTTTCAGGCCTCCCCCATCACCGTCACCACCACCGTGCGCCGGCGCGGCTTCACATCGCACTCGAGGTGGAAAACCTGCTGCCACGTGCCCAGCACCAACCGGCCTTCGCGCACCGGGACGGTCAGGGACGGCCCCATCCAGGTGGCTTGCAAATGGGAGTGGCCGTTGCCGTCGTGCCAGGCCCGCTCGTGACCGTATTCCCGGCTCGGCGGAATCAACCGGTCCAGCAAGGCCGGCAGATCCTCCTGCAATCCCGGCTCGAACTCGATCGTTCCCACGCAGGCCGTGCTGCCCACGTTGAACACGTGCGCCACCCCGGTCCGCACCCCGGACTCGGCCACGATGGTCGCCACCTCGTCGGTCAGGTCCCGCATTTCCCCGTGGCGCCGGGTGGCGAAGGTGATGTCGCGCTGAACAACCATGCCCCAGTTGTGACTCGGGAGCGCCGGGCCGGGCAAGCCTCGAGCGCGCCGCCTCATCCCGCATTCGTGGTGATTTCCGGATGGCTTTCTGCCCCTCGTTCCGCTAAGTTTCGATTGTGAACCCGGCGCGAACAGCACCGACCCGGCTTGGTGGCATCGAAGGCAGCGACCTTCGGGCGCTGTGCCGGCGGCCGGCCGGCTTTGCCAAACGCGCCGACGCGAACCCTTTTGCCGGCCTCAACGGAGGTCGCCATGGAAATTGAAGTCACCAAACCCGTCCAATGCCCCTTCTGCGGGCATCAGACCGAGATCGTCGTGGACACTTCGACGCCGGCGGATGACCTGACGGTGGATTGCGAGCGATGCTGCCGGCCCTTCGAGGTCAAACTGGCCTGCAGCCCGGGCAAGGTGCTGCAGGTCGAGGTGGACCCGGGTTGAAGCGGCCGCACGCGCCTCCCGACGTTGCCGCAGGCCGCCTTCACCGGGTCCGCAGCGCCGGGGTCTGTTGCGCGGTCCATCCGCCCCGGTGGGGCATCGGCCTGCATCCCTCCCTGTTTGGTTCGAAATCGCCCGCCCCGCGCCCGGCTCACAGCAGATAACGCTGCAACACATCCGCCGTCGTCCGGCCCGCCAGCAGGTAGATCCGTTCCTCATCGACCCACGCCGCCACCGCCCACGGACCCGCCTGCACCGGCAGGGTCAGATCCCCCTCCGGGGCGCCCAGAAAGCCGCGACGCTCGACCACCAACAGGTGCAGCTCCAAGGGGCCGTCGCGATAGCACAACATGCTGACCTTGCGGTCGTTCCAGTCGATGACCCGGCAGCCGGTCGGTTTGATCCGCTCCAGCGCCTCGGGCAACCGCCCCGGCGCCGGCGCGCCGCGTTCCGTCAGGGCGCGGCCCAGTGCCGCCAGATCGTTGTCCAACACCTCCAGATGCGGTTGCACCCGGACGGTTTCGGGCACGATCTCCGCCCGGAAGGCGGCGAAGTCCGCCACCGGCAGGTCGGTCCGCCAGTTCAAGGCCACATAGACCAGCAGGACCACGCTGGCCGCCAGCCCGATCCAAGCCGGCAGTTGCTCACGAAAGCTCCCCGGCGCCACCACCCGCTGCGCCAGCAGGCGTTCCAGCAGTTCCGCCGGCGGCTGCACTTCGGCCAACCGACGGCTGATCTCGAGATCGAATTTCTGCTCGGCCGCAAGCCAGTGCCGGACCGCCTCCTCCTCCTGCGCCGCCTCGAGCGCGTCGGCCACCATGGGATCTTCGTCGTCCTGGCCTCCCGGACGGCGCGCTTGCAACAACAGGATGGTTTCTTGATCGATCATGACGCTTCCGGTGGCGAGGACTCGCTGCCGCCGGATCCGGCCAACGGCCGCACGCGTTCCTCCAACGCCCGTCGCAAGGCCGCCTTGCCGCGGGACAATCGGGACATCACCGTGCCGATCGGCAGATCCAGAATCTCGGCGATCTCTTTGTAGGAATGCTGCTGGAGGTAGAACAACACCAAGGGCGCCCGGAAGTCCTCGTCGAGTTCCCGCAAGGCCTCGAGGACGGTCCGTCCGTCGGCCTCGCGCGCCACCTCCGGGGCCACCGGCGGCAGTTCGCCCTCGACGGTCTCCAGCTCATGATGCGGGAACCGCGTCACCCGCCGCCGCCGGTCCAGGAAGGCCCGGTAGAGCGTCGTGTACAGCCAGCTCTTGGCGCGGGACACATCGCGCAATTGGCGGCCCTTTTCCGCCCAGGTCACATAGGTGTCCTGCACCAGGTCGCAGGCGTCGCTCTCGCTCCCGGTCAGCGAGTAGGCGAACCGGTACAGGCCGGCGTAGTGCTCCTTCACGAGTTCCTCGAACAGCCGGTCGCTCACCGCCGTCTTCCTCCCGCGCCGGACGCGGCCGGCTTTCGGATGGCTTCGCCCGGGTTC
>RFJD01000135.1 GCA_003695015.1 Verrucomicrobiota bacterium
CGTCGCGGCCCCGACCCGCAGGGCGGTCCGCACCGCGTCCATGGCGGTGTTGCCGCCGCCGATCACCACCACGTCCTTGCCGCGGCAGTCGAACACCGGCTCGTCGTAGTCCTCCCGGTAGGCCTTCATCAGGTTGACCCGGGTGAGGAACTCGTTGGCCGAGTAAACGCCACAAAGGTTCTCGCCGGGGATGTTGAGGAAGTTCGGCAACCCGGCGCCGGTGGCCACGAACACCGCGTCGTACCCCTCCTCGTTGAGCAGCTCGTCCACGGTGACGGTCTTGCCCACCACCACGTTGGTCTGAAACTTCACGCCCATCCGGCGCATGTTGTCCACCTCCTGGCGGACGATCTCCTTCGGGAGGCGGAACTCGGGAATACCGTAGATGAGCACGCCGCCGATGTCGTGCAACGCCTCCAAGACCACGACCTCGTGGCCCTTCTGCACCAGATCGCCCGCGGCGCTCAGGCCGGCGGGGCCGCTGCCGATGATGGCGACCTTCTTGCCGGTCGAGGGGGCGTTGACCGGCAGTCCCAGCTTGCCGTGCTGGCGTTCGTAATCGGCCACGAACCGTTCGAGGTAGCCGATGCCGACCGGCTCGCCGCGCTTGCCCAGCACGCAACGGCCTTCGCACTGCTGCTCCTGCGGACAGACGCGGCCGGTGATGGCCGGCAGGACGTTGTCCTCGCGGATCTTGGCGGCGGCGCCGAGATAATCGCCGTCCACCACCAACTGGATGAACTCGCGGACCTTCACGCCGACCGGGCAGCCGTGGAAACACTGCTGGCTGGTGCACTCGAGGCACCGCATGGCCTCCTGCTTGGCCAGCAACTCGTTCAAGCCGAGGTTCACCTCGGCGAAATTCCGCCGGCGTTCGGCCGGGTCCTGTTCCGGCATCTTCTGCCGGGGCAGTTTGACGCGTTCTTTGGGTGGAAGGGGATTGCTCATGGGCGGGCCTCCTCGGTTTTCAGGGCATCAGCCTGGGCCAGCAGTTTGCATTCGTGATCCTTGGCCGTTTTCTCCAATTCGGCCAGGGCGCGTTGTTCGAACTCGCGGTACATCGCGTTGCGCGTGGCCAGAAGCCGGTAGTTGACTTGGTGGGCGTCGAACTCGGGACCGTCCACACACGCGAACTTGCTTTCGCCCCCCACCTCGACGCGGCAGCCGCCACACATCCCGGTGCCATCGACCATGATCGGGTTGAGGCTGACGACAGTCTTGATGCCGTGCGGCCGGGTGACGTCGGCCACCGCCGCCATCATGGGGATCGGCCCGATGGCCAGCACGTAATCGACCGGCTTGCCCTGCTCGATCATCTCCTTGAGCGGATCGGTGACCAAGCCCTTCCGGCCGTAGGAGCCGTCGTCGGTGGTCACGATGACCTCGTCGGCGAACTCGCGCATCTCGTTTTCGAGAATCACGTACTCCTTGCTGCGGCCGCCGATGATCACGATGGTGTGGTTGCCGGCCTCCTTGAGGGCCTTGGCGGTGGGATAGGCAATGGCCGTCCCCACGCCGCCGCCGATCACCACCGCGGTGCCGTACTTCTCGATCTCCGAGGGCTTGCCCAACGGCCCCACCACGTCCAAGACATGGTCCCCGGCCTCCTTCTGGTTCAGCAGCCGGGTGGTCTTGCCCACCCCTTGGACAATGATGGTGATCGTGCCGGCCTCCGGATCGGAGCCGGCGATGGTCAGGGGAATGCGTTCCCCCGCTTCGTACACCCGCAGGATCACGAACTGACCGGGTTTTTGCCGCCGGGCGATCGCCGGCGCCTCGATCCGGAACAGCTTCACCTGCGGCCCCAAGAACCGCGCTTCAACAATCTTGTACATGGTCGTTCCGCACGCCCGCCCGTCCTCAACGCCCAAGTTGGCAGGAGCAGTGGTAGGGCGGACCGTTAAGTCGTGATGAATCGTTATTTTCGCCAGTGAAGTCGCTCAACCACTTTCATGGCGAGAAATACACCGATTTTGGCCTCGGCCTTCCGCGAAATTGGCCAACGCCCCTCGGACCGTCTCTCCGGGCCCGGCGGGCGCCGGTTCACAGCCGCCGCAGCCAGATGTTGCGAAACCGGACCGGGCAACCGTGGCCGCCCAGCATCAGCGGCCCCTCCGACACCTTCTGCCGGTAGGCGGGCAACACCCGGTGCCCCGTCTCGCCATGGATCTCCTCGTTCCAGTGGATGAGGACCCCGTTGTGGAAAACCGTCACCCGCGCGGGCGCGGTGAGTTGGCCGTCCTTGAATCGGGGCGCCCGAAACAGGATGTCGAAACTCTGCCACTGACCCGGCGGACGGGTGGCGTTGACCCGTGGCGGTGTCTGCCCGTAGATCGCCCCGCACTGGCCGTCCGGATAGATCTTGTAGTTCACGGAATCAAAGATCTGGATTTCGTACAGCCCCATCAGGTACACGCCGTTGTTGCCTTGGTTGTACCAGGGACCGTCGAAATCGGCCGGACCCATCCATTCGACGTGCAGTTGGATGTCGTTAAAGCTTTCGCGCGTCTTCAAAGGACCGTCACCGGCCACCAGCAGGCCGTCCTTCACGCTCCAAGCGCCCGGTTGCCAGGCGGACAGGTCGCCGCCCTGCGCGAACAACACCACCGCGTCCGAAGGCGCCGGCGCCGGCGGCAAGGCGGGGCCGGGATCGACCCTCGGCGGGGCCGGCCGGTCCGGATC
>RFJD01000589.1 GCA_003695015.1 Verrucomicrobiota bacterium
ACCCGCCGCCACCACGGCCGATCCGGCCTCCCCGCTGCCGGTCGCGCCGGAGCCGCCCGCAGCCGGACGGCTGCTGGTTTTCGCCCGGTTCCCCCGTCCCGGCCAGGCGAAGACCCGCTTGATCCCGGCGCTGGGTCCGGACGGCGCGGCGGCCCTGCAACGCCGCATGACGGAACATCTGCTCGGCTCCTGGCGCGCCTTGCTTGCGACCGGCATCGCCCTCGAGGTCCGCCACGACGGGGCCTCGGACCGGGCCATGCGCCGGTGGCTGGGACCCGGTTTCCGGTACGCGGCCCAAGGCGAAGGGGATCTGGGCGCGCGGCTGAAGCGGGCGTTTGCCGAGGCCTTCCAGCGCGGCGCACCGCGGGTCGTCGCCGCCGGAACCGACTGTCCCGCCCTGGACGCCACGCGGCTGCGGGTGGCGTTCGCCGCGCTCGCGAAGGCGGACGTCGTGCTCGGCCCGGCCGCCGACGGCGGCTACTACCTGATCGGCTCGAACCGGTTTTGTCCCGCCCTGTTCGACGACATCCCGTGGGGGACGGACGAGGTCCTGGCCGCGACGTTGGAGCGGATCCGCCAAAACAGCCTGACGGTGCATCTCCTCCCCGAGCTGCCCGACGTGGACCGGCCGGAGGACCTGCGGCATTGGGAGGCGGTCCGCGCCCGGGCAACGCGTCTGGCAGTGGTGATTCCCGCCCTCAACGAGGAAGAGGCGTTGCCCGCCACGCTGGAGGCGGTTCGGCGCGGCGAACCGGAGGAGTTGATCGTCGTGGACGGCGGCAGCCGCGACGGCACGGCCGCCGTGGCCCGCGCCCACGGGGCCCGGGTCGTGCCGTCGCCACCCGGCCGGGCCCGCCAGTTGAACGCCGGCGCGGCGGCCGCTTCCGCCCCGCGATTGCTGTTCCTCCACGCCGACACCCTGCCGCCCGCCGACTGGCGCAAGGTCGTGGATCGCGAGTTGGCGCGACCCGACCTCGCTGCGGGCGCGTTCACCTTCGGTGTTCGCGAGCCGATTCCCCGGCAGCGGCTGGTCGAAGGCTTGGTCCGGGCGCGTTGCCGGTGGTTCGGCACACCCTACGGCGACCAAGGCCTTTTCCTGCGCCGGGAACTGTTCGACGCGGCGGGCGGTTTTCCCGAATGGCCGATCCTCGAGGACGTCGGGATCCTGCGCCGGCTGCGCCGCTTGGGCCGGGTGATCGTGACTCCGGAAACCGCCCTCACCTCCGGCCGTCGCTGGCGGCAACGGGGCGTCTGGCGGACCATGGCCATCAATGCCCGGGTGCTCGTCGGTTGGCGGCTGGGGGTGCCGCTGGAACGCCTGGCCCGCTGGTACCGCGGCGGCCCCCGCTGATTCTCCCGCCAACCCGCCGGACCCTCACCCCGCGCCGCCGGGTCAATCCTCCGGCTTGGACTCGCGGTTGAGCAGGTCGAACAACGCCTGCTTCAGGTCCTTGCCCTCGTAGAGCATGGCGTGGACCTCGTCGATGATCGGGGTCTCGACGCCGAGTTTGCGGGCGAGCCGCCAGGCCGAGCGCGCCGTGGGGTGGCCCTCCGCCACGGTGACCGCGCCGGCCAGGATGGCCTCGAGTTTCTCGCCGCGTCCCAACCGCTCGCCCAAGGTGTGGTTCCGGCTCAGGCGCGAGGAACAGGTCACGATCAGATCGCCCAGCCCGCTCAGGCCGCTGAAAGTCTCCGCCCGCGCCCCGCAGGCCACCCCCAACCGCCGCATCTCGGCCAAACCGCGCGTGATCAGGGCCGCCTTGGCGTTGTCCCCGAAACCCAGGCCGTCGCAAGCCCCGGCGGCAATGGCGATGACGTTTTTCAACGCCCCTCCCAGCTCGACCCCCAGGATGTCCGGGCTCGTGTACACCCGGAACGTGGGACGATGGAACAACCTCTGCACCAGCCGCGCGGCCGCCTCATCCTCGCTCCCCGCCACCGCGGCCGTCGGAATGCCCCGCGCCACCTCGGCCGCCAACGTCGGCCCCGACAACGCGACCGCGCGCGCCTTCGGGGCGGTTTCGGCCAGGATGCCGCTCATGGTCAGCCCGGTCTCGAATTCGATGCCCTTGGTGACGCTGACCACCACGCCGCCGAAGTCCCCGAGCCGGCCGCTGATTTCCCGGAACACGCTCGATCGCACCGCCAGCAGCACCAGGTCCGCCCCGGCTGCCGCCGCTTCGACCGTCTCGGCGATCGCAAACTCCCCTTCCAGCGCGAACCCGGGCAGGTACTTCTCGTTGCGCCGGGTGCGGGCGACCTCCCGCAGGTTCTCCTGGTCCCAGTCCCAGAGGGTCAGCCGGTGTTCGCCGCCCAGCAACAGCCGCGTCAACGCCGTCCCCCAAGCCCCCGTGCCGATCACCGCGATGTTCATGATGAAGCCTGCTCCTTTGCCTTGGCCCGACCCTGCCCGATGCGGGGCTCCTCCCCGCGCAGCAGGCGGGCAATGTTCGACCGGTGCCGGTGAATCGCCAGCACCGCCAGCGCCAGCGCCACTCCTTGCAGCGGACCGCTCCGATCCAGGGCCCAAACCGCCACCGGCAGCGTGATGGCGGCCGCGATCGAGGCCAGCGAGACGATCCGGCTCGCCGCCACCACCGCCAGCCACATGGCCAGGCAAATCCCGAGGGCGGCCGGCATCAACACCAGCAGCACACCGGCCGAGGTGGCGACGCCCTTGCCGCCCTTGAACCGCAGCCAGCAGGTGAAATTGTGCCCCAGAATCGCCCCCACCCCGGCGGCGATGCGCGGCCAGTCGGCCCCCGCGTCGCCGCCCACCAAACCCGCCAGCCAGGGGCCCACCAGACAGGCCACCGCGCCCTTGGCAGCGTCCACCAACAGCACGAACAGCCCCGGCCCCTTGCCCAGCACCCGCATGGCGTTGGTGGCCCCAATGTTGCCGCTGCCCACGGTCCGGAGATCGATGCCGCGACTGCGGGCCACGAGAAAACCGGTGGGCAGACTGCCGAGCAGATAACCGGCCACCAAGGCGATGGCATATCCAAGCCACATCCTGCCGCCCAACCTACCCGATCCGCCCTGCCGTCCGCCAGACTGCACCCCGGCCATCCCGGCTTCCCTCCCGTGTGGTGCGGCCGTCCCGCCTGCCCGGCCGCGGTGCTGCGGGCATCCCGCCTGCCTTGCGCTGAGTGAAACGCCACAGAGGCCCGCCACGCTACAAGACACCAGAGCGTTTCACCGACACGCCCGCTCCGCCGAACGGTTTTGGAGTGCGCCGGCCCTCCGGCGCTTTGACATCACCTCCCAGCCCCGAAAGCCCTCCCTCCGCCCTCCCCCGACGACCGCACCGCCTTGCCCTTCGGCTGTCTCTTGCCCGCCGCGCTTCAAAAGCGGTCCCGCTGGCGCGGGACCGCAGTCCAGAACGCTGGCGTTCTTCGACCGTCTTCTTCCACCGGTGGCCGGGCGGCCTTGGTTTCCCTTGCGATGCGCTGCAGGCATCCCAACGGCTCAAGCCTGCCGGAGGCGGGAAACCTGCACCACCAGACCGCCGTTCGGCTTGACCTTGCCAACCGCCGCCGCCTTCCCCTAGCCTCCCGCTTCAATCATGAGCACCCGTCGGGTCCCATGGCTGCCAAAGGCCCGGATCGCGACCGCCCGCCCGGGCGGCGGGTCGGGGTGTCTCGCCGCCATTCATCCCCTTGCCACACCATGAAACCATCCATTCGCATCCGGCTCTCGGTGATGATGTTCCTGGAGTACGTGATCTGGGCCTCTTGGTACGTCACGATGGGCCGCTACCTCGAGAATGTCCTCAACTTCTCCAAGGAACAGATCGGTCTCGTGTACAACACCACGGCGGTCGCGGCGATCATCTCGCCGATTTTCGTGGGCATGGTCGCCGACCGGTTCTTCTCGACGGAGAAGGTGCTGTGCGCGGCGCATCTGTTGGGCGGGGCGTTCGCGCTGCTGCTCACGCGGGTCGAGACCTTCGGCGTGTTCTATGCCGTGTTGCTGGCCCACACGCTCTGCTACATGCCCACCCTGGCGCTGACCAACTCGATCTCGTTCCACCAGATGAAGGATCCCAGCAAGGAGTTCCCGTCGATCCGGGTGCTGGGGACGATCAGCTGGATCGTGACGGTGTGGGGCATCGGACAACTGGCGCAGACCGACGCGCTGAAGGAGTTTGATGTCCGGACGCCGGCGCCGTTTGCCATCGCCGGGGTGGCGTCGATCCTGCTGGCCTTTTACTCGCTGACGCTGCCCCACACCCCGCCGAAAGCCAAAGGGCAGAAGGTGTCGCTGTGGGACGTGCTGGGGCTGGACGCGTTGCGGATGCTGCGGGAGCCGTCGTTTGCGGTGTTCATCCTCAGCGCGTTTCTGATCTGCATCCCGCTGAGCTTCTATTTCAGCCTGGCGCCGATCTGCTTCGGCGACCTGGGCCTGCCCAACGCCACCGGCGCCACCAGCTACGGCCAGATGTCCGAGATTTTCTTCATGCTGGTGATGCCGTGGTTCTTCGCCCGGCTGGGGGTCAAGTGGATGCTGGGGGTGGGCATGCTCAGTTGGGGCCTGCGTTACCTGCTGTTCCTGCTCGGCTATGAAAGCGGCGCCTTCTGGCCCCTGTATGTGGGCATCGTGCTCCACGGCATTTGCTACGACTTCTTCTTCGTCACCGCCTACATCTACACGGACCAAAAGGCGCCGGAGGCGATGCGGGCCAAGGCGCAGGGCTTCATCGCGCTGGTGACGCTGGGGTTGGGCATGCTGGCCGGCACCACCCTCTCCGGGAAGGTCTCCGGCTGGTACAGCTTCCCGGCCGTCACGCCGGAGAAATCGAAGCCGGTGGCCGACGCCTCGGCGTGGGTGCCGGGCAATTACGTGATGTGGCGGGCCGACGGGGAAACCCGCTTCGGGGCGCTGGAAGCCCTGCCGGAAACGAATGCCGGCGAGACCGCCCGCGTCAGAGTTTACGTGCCGGCCGGGGACCGGGGTTACGAACCCGGCGAGGAAGTGCTGGAAGTGCCGTTGAACGCACTGGAAAAACCGCTGCCGCGCTGGGACAGCATCTGGAAGATCGCCGCCTATGGCGCCCTGGCCGTGTTGATGCTCTTTGTGGCGGTCTTCCGCGAACCGAAAGCCAAGACCGCCGAACCCGCGGCCCCGACGGCCGACGCAACCACGACATGATGGAACGACGAACCTTTCTGAAACGCACCGGACTGGCGCTGGCCGCCACCGTGACCTCCACGGCTTCGGCCAGCGTGGCCCGCTGGGCCAGCACCGAGAAGCTCCCCTACCTCATCTCCTTGGCCGAGTGGTCGCTGCACCGCAGCCTCTTCAGCGGGCGCATCAACCATCTGGACTTCCCGCGCATCGCCCGCGAGGAGTTCGGCATCGAGGCGGTCGAGCTGGTCAACCAGTTCTTCAAGAACCGCGCCCAAGATGACGCCTATCTCAACGAGCTGAAGAAACGCGCGGAGAGCAGCGGAGTGCGGATCCTGCTGATCATGATCGACGGCGAAGGGGCCTTGGGCCATCCGGATGCCGGGCAGCGACGCCGGGCCGTGAAGAACCACTTCAAGTGGGTCGAGGCGGCCAAACGGCTCGGCTGCCACTCCATCCGCGTCAACGCCCAGACCCATGGCGAGGGCAGTTTCGAGGAACAGCGGGACCGCGCCGCCGACGGCCTCCGGCAACTGGCCGAATACGCCGCCCGCCACGGCCTCAACGTGCTGGTCGAAAACCACGGCGGGCTTTCGTCCCATGGTCAGTGGCTGGCGTCGGTCATCCAAAAGGTCGGCCTCCGCAACTGCGGCACCCTGCCGGATTTCGGCAACTTCCGCATCCGGGACGGCGAGGAGTACGACCGCTATCGGGGCGTGAAGGAACTGATGCCCTTTGCCAAGGCCGTCAGCGCCAAGAGCTACGACTTCGACGAAAAAGGCAACGAACTGACGATCGACTACCGCCGCATGATGCGGATCGTGGTCGAGGCCGGCTACCGGGGTTATGTGGGGATCGAGTACGAAGGCCGCCGGCTGAGCGAGCCGGACGGCATCCGCGCCACCAAGGCGTTGCTGGAACGGGTGCGCGCCGAGCTGCAACAATCCCCGGCCTGAGCCGGCCCGCACGAAGGGCCGCCAGCGCGGGCGTCGGACTGGTCGCCGGCGCCCGTCGTGTTTATCGTCCCCTCCCGGCGGAGCATGCGCCCCGCGCACGGCGGCTCCGACCCGACCCAGGCCCGTGAACCCGAATCCACCAGACCCGACATCGTTTTCCGGGGATTGGCGCACCGAGGTCCTGCCCTGCCTCGATCCCCGGCAGGCCGACCGCGCCGTGGCGGAGGCGGTGCGGTGGTTGCAGGCCGGCCAGCCGGTGGCGTTGCCCACCGAAACCGTCTATGGCCTGGCCGCCAACGCCTTCGACCCCGCCGCCGTCCGGGCCGTCTTCGCCGCCAAGGGCCGCCCCGCCCACAACCCGCTCATCGTCCACGTCGCCTCGCTCGAGATGGCCCGCGCCTGCGTGGCCGAGTGGCCCGAAACCGCCGCCCGCCTGGCCGGGCGTTTCTGGCCCGGACCACTGACGTTGGTGCTGCCGCGTTCGTCCCGCGTGCCCGACATCGTCACCGCCGGCGGGCCGACCGTCGCCATCCGTTGGCCGGCCCATCCGGTCATGCAGGCGGTCATCCGGGCCTGTGGTTTTCCGCTGGCAGCGCCCAGCGCCAACCGTTCCAGCCGCCTCTCGCCCACCTGCGCCGCGCACGTCCTGCGCAGCCTCGGGGGGCGCATCCGGTTGATCCTCGACGCCGGTCCCTGCCCGGTCGGCATCGAGTCCACCGTGCTGGACCTGACGGCTCGGCCGCCCCGCATCCTGCGGCCCGGCGGGGTTTCCCGCGAAGCCATCGTGGCATGCCTCGGAACCGACGTTCTCGCCAGCCCGCCGCCACCGGCCGCCCAACCGGGTCCCCAACGCAGCCCCGGGCTCCTCTCGAAGCACTACGCCCCCGAAACGCCGGTCGAGCTGGCCGCATGGACGGACCCCGCCGGGTTGCGCCGTCGCTTGGACGAAGCCGG
>RFJD01000020.1 GCA_003695015.1 Verrucomicrobiota bacterium
GCCAAATGCAGCCGGGACCGAGGTTGGTCGTTGTAAGTAGTTCGTAAAGGCCATTCATGCCCGGGAAGACCAAGGTAAACGCCGAGCCGGCGTCTTGTTCGATGGCCAGGCGGGGCGGGGGTCCGTCCATCGAACCGGCCTCCATGCTCGCTGTTTTCAACAAGAAACCTTCCCGGACGCGGAAGAAGGCCCTTGGCCCGTGGGCGTCCAGGCCGTTCACGGTGAACTGACGGCCACCAAGTTGGACTTCACCCACGGGATGCCAAACGCCGCTCGCCAGGTTGGTCGTCACTTCGAGCACGTAATTCGTGCCGGGCCGACCGTAGATCGTGAGCGAGGGTTCCGGCGCCGCTGCGCCCAAGAGAACCGGCGCCCGCCGGACCAGGATGATCCGTCCCGGCCGGCCGGTGGCGTTGGTGATGGCGCTGCCGTCCCGCTTCAAGCCCACGATGTCGGTGAACCGCACCGGGATGAGGGCCGAGGTGGCGTCCGGGCGGGCGGTGAAGTTCAGTTGCGCCAGCGTCCGCAAGCCGGCCGTCATCAGGTCGGGGTTCATTTCGAAGCTCAGGTCGAACCGGTTCGAGCCCGCCGGTTGCAACCGGAAGCTCCGCACTTCGGGCGGCAGCTCGCGCAGGGCGAAATTGGTCAGCCGGCTCGTGTCGGTTTCCAGACGAAAAGCAAGATTGGTCAGCGCGAGGCCGGCATTGAGCCGGAGCGGCACGGTGTTGGTTTCGCCCGCAAAGAGGTTGGTCGTGCCGGCGGCCAGCGTGAAGTCGCTCAACACGTCCCGCACCACCACGGTGAACTGTTGGGTCGCGCTCAACGGCGGCGTGCCGTCATCGGCGACGATGATCTGGATGAGGTTGGTGCTCGGCCCCTGAAACTCCGTCGGCCGCCACTGGAAGAGGCCGGTGACCGGGTCCAAGCTTGCGCCGCGCGGCGCGCCCGGACCAAGCGTGAACCGCAGCGTGTTGGCCGGCAGGTCGAGGTCCCGGGCCACGTTGGTGAGCATCAGCAGGTGCCCTTCGGGAACGATCTGATCGGCCAAGGGCGCCAGCGTGGGCGCGGTGTTCACTTCGCGCACCGTCAGGGTGAAGGTGTTGGTGGCGCTGAGCGGCGGCACACCCTGATCGCTCACGGCCCACGTCACCGGATAGGCGCCCGGGCCATGGCTTTCGCCCGTGGCCCAGCGCAATCGGCCGCCGGCCGGATCGAGCGTCAGGCCGGACGGCGCGCTCAACAGGTGGAAGGTCAGCCGGTCGTCCGGCAGATCCGGATCGCTGGCGGCGAGAGCGAGGGTGAACGTGTCGCCTTCGTCGATCGCCTGATCACCGGGCGGGGTGATTACGGGCGGATGGTTGACTAGGCTGGCGGTGGTGACGGCGTCCGGGGCGGCCGGCGGCGCTTCCCGGTTGCCGGCGGCGTCCACGGCCACGGTGTAAAAGGCGTAGTGCTCGCCCAGCGTGCCCTGGAAGACCGCCGTGGTCAGCCGGGTGCGTTGAAGCCACGGCAGGAACGGCGCGCCGTTGACCGACACGAAGACGTCGTAACCGGCCACTTCGCTGGAGTCGTCGCTGCCGCGCCAGCGCACGGGGAAGACCGCCTTGCTGGCGGGCGGCAGGGCCTCGACGAAGCTGGCGGGCGGGGTGGTGTCCGGCGCGGCCGGCACGGCGTATTCGAGCGTGTAGCGGCCCGGGCTGTCGTAATCGAGCAGATGCAGGATGTTCTCGCGGATGGGCTTGCGGCCCACCCCGATGAAGGTGCGGTCGGTGGTCCACACGTTCGTGCCCAGCGGGATTTCCGCACCGTCGGCGCGGAGCACGCGCGCAAGCCGCAGTCGGCCATCGGAGGGCTCGGGCACGCGCAGGTAAGCCCAGCCGCCCGGCAACGGCGCGGTGAGTTGCACCGACAAATGATCCGCGTCGGGCGCGCGGTCGGGGATCGCGGTTTCGACCACTTGGACGGCCTGGGTCGAGCCGTCGCTCAACCAGAGCGTGTCGGGCCGGTCGTCCGGGTCGGGAACGTCATTCACCAAGAAGTCGGGTTGGCCGTCCTCGAACGCGCCGCCGGCCTGCACCAGGTGGGTCATTTCGTGAATGGCCACGTCCTCGATAAGCGAGGTCTCCCGCCCGCCGAGCGCGTCGTCGTGTTCGAACCGCGCCCGGTAGTCCACGAACAAGCCCTGCAGGGTCGAAGTCATCAGCCAGCGTCCCACGACCGTCCGGCCCGGGCCGATGTCCCCAAAGTTCGCGGTGAGCGAGGGGGTCATGTTTTGGCCGGCGACCTCGGAAGCGATGATCTGGAAATCGATGAGCAGGCCCTTTTCGTTGTCCACGATCTTCGGCTGGGCCGAGACGATGTGGAAGTTGCGGGCCACCTCCTGGCCGAGGTTTTGCACCATGACGGCGAGGTTGAAGGGCACGCTCGGCTCGACCACGTCGGTGAACGGGTCGTCGCTGAACACGTCGCGGTCGTGGAAGTAATGCAGCCGCAGCCGGGCGTTCGGATGGACCCGCACCGGGCTGGGCATCAGCGTGACCGCGGTGGGGATGCCGGCCGCGGTGTAGCTCATGACGCCGCCGACATAGTAGGTCCGGACCGCGTCCGGCGCGGCGTCGTCGCGCGGCAGGATGACCCAGCGGGCCGTGCCGGTGGCGCCCGGCTCCATGCGCCACACCTCGCGCTCGATCGGGAACTCCTCGCCGCCGGTAATCACGGTTCCGGCCGGCTCGATGTCGGTCAGCTCCGGCGGCA
>RFJD01000590.1 GCA_003695015.1 Verrucomicrobiota bacterium
CCTTCAAGGAGGTGGATCTGATCGTCACCCCCACCGCGCCGACGCCCGCCTTTCGCCTGGGCGAGAAGCTCGAGGATCCGCTGCAGATGTACCTCACCGACATCTACACCCTGGCCTGCAACCTGGCGGGCATTTGCGGGGTGAGTGTGCCGTGCGGGTTCACCAAGGAGCCGGAGCTGCCGATCGGGCTGCAGTTGCTCGGGCCGCCCTTGGGCGAACCGACCCTGCTGCGGGCCGCCCACGCCTACCAGCAGCTCACCGACTGGCATCGGCGACGGCCGGCCCTTTGAACGCGGCCGCGCGCCGGCTCAACGGTCGTCGCGGGCTTCCCCGGCGTGGTCGCTGTCTTCGCTGTCCTCCGCGTCTTCCGGCGACGCCGGCCACACGGGCAGCGGGCATTCCAAGGCGTCGGCCACCGCCCGCAGCAATTCCGCCTCCCGCTCCGCCAGCACGCCGTCCCTGGCGGCGGTTTGCAGGCAGGCCTCCAAGACCCGCGCCCGCAGCGGCATGGCGGCCTCGGTCAGCCGGTCCAGCGCGGCGTCCACCTTTGACAGCAGCCCGGCCTTGCTCTCGGGCAGAGGAGGTTGGGGCGCCGCCAAGCCCAGTGTCTTCCAGCCGGCTTCGTAGGCCTGCGTGGCCGCCGCGGGATCGGTCTGGCCGATCCATGCCATCGCTGCCAGCAGGTCGGCGCATTCCCTGGCGAGCCCCGTGAGGCTGTAGAACTGGACGGGCGGGCGTTTGACCGGCCGGAACGCCGGCGTCAGATGGCGCCGGACCATCTTCAGCAGGGCAAACTCGAACAGGTCGATCTCGGCGTCGGCCTCGACCAGTTTGCGGAGCGTGGTCTCGAACTGATCGAACTGGGCTGGCGACATTTGGCGGAGGGCCGGCAGGCAGAGCTCGATCAGGGGCAGCCGGTGGCTCATGGGCAGGGACCTCAACCGCGGCAGCAACCGCCGCACTTCCGCTTCGGCGGCTGCCGGAAGCGCCAGCAACTGGACCTCCGCCAGCTCGTCGCTTTCGCGCGCCAGCAACACGCCATAAACCAGCGCACAGGCGCCGAGGGGATCGCGTGCAGCGGAGAGCAAGTCGTCGGGGAGCTCGTCGAGCAACTCGGCGGCCCGGCGAAGGTGAGCCGGTTTGGGCGTGCCGGCATGGGCCAGCAGCGCCGCCGCCGCCACCGCGCCGGCCATGACGCCGGCGGGTTGGGGCCGGCGGGCCGCGCGTTTCCCGGGCTTCTTGGGCTTCTTGGGCTTTGCCTCCCATTCGGGGGGCGTGACCAACGGGAAGTTGCCGTCGAAGTCCGGTTCCCAGACGCGGATGCGCTCGACCAGCGGCGGGTGGGTGCTGAAGAGGCTTTCGACCCAGGAGGGTTTGAGCCCGTTGCCGAAGAACATGTGGCTGGCCTGTTCGGCCGCCGGCGACAGGATGCGGGAACCGGCCAACCAGCCGCCGATTTTCTTGAGGGCGCCGACCAATCCGGCCGGGTTGCGGGTGAACTGCACCGCGGCGGCATCGGCCAGATACTCGCGTTGGCGGGAGACGGCGCTTTTGATCAGGCGGCCGAAGAAGACACCGATCCAGCCGATGATCAGCAGAGCCAGCCCGATGAGAGGCAGGGGATTGCCGCCTCCCTTGCGGTTGCTGCTGCTCCGGCCGCCCGAGTAGGCTCCTGCCCGCAGGAGGTAGTAGCCCAGGATCGCCAGGCAAAGGAGGCCGTTGAGCCAGCCGATGAGCCGGAGGTTCAACCGCATGTCGCCGTTGAGGATGTGGCTGAACTCGTGGGCGATCACCCCCTGCAGCTCGTCCCGGCTCAACGCCCGCAGACAACCGCGGGTCACCCCGATGACCGCGTCGGACGGACTCAACCCCGCGGCGAAGGCGTTGATGCCTTCCTCGGCGTCCAGCACATAGACGTCCGGGACCGGCACGCCGGAGGCGATGGCCATTTCCTCGACCACGTTGAGCAGGCGGCGTTCGGCCGGATCGGTGGTTTGCGGGGAAACCGGGCGACCGCCCAGGCTGATGGCCACCACCGCGCCGCCGCGGGACAGCTCGATCATCTTGAACAGCGTGCCCCCGCCGATGACGACCAGCGTGCCGGCCGCGGTCCAGAGGGCCAGCTCCGGGTTCCACCACCACGGGCCGCCGCCGACCGGGTGTTCGCCGCGCAGGAAAACCAGCGCCAGCACCGCATAGACCGCGACGACGGTCAACACCACCGCCAGCGCGAACCAGAACACCAACCAGCGGCTGGCCTGCCGCGCCTTGTCCTGTCGGGCAAAGAAATCCATGGCCGGTGCCGAACCCGATCACGCCGGCGGGCGGAGAGGGGCATGAACTCCTCCGCCGCGCCGGTGTTCCGCGCAGGCGGATCAGAACTTCACCTGCGGCGCCTGCTTCTCCTTCTCGTCGGTGATCTCGAACAGCGTGGCCTCCTTGAAGTTGAACATGCCGGCCAGGATGTTCGTGGGGAAGGTTTCCCGGGCGGTGTGGTAGGTCATGACCGCGTCGTTGTAGGCCTGCCGGGCGAAGGAGACCTTGTTCTCGGTGCTGGTGAGTTCCTCCATGAGCTGGCTCATGGTCTGGTTGGCCTTCAGGTCGGGATACGCCTCCGCCAGGGCGAAGAACCGGGTGAGCACTCCGCCCAAGGCCGCCTCGGCCCCGCGCAACTGGTTCATGGCGTTCGGATCGCCCGGGTTGGCCGCCGCGGCCGCGCTGGCCGAGGCCGCCGCGTTGCGGGCCTGGATGACCGCCTCGAGCGTCTCGCGCTCGTGTTTCAGGTAGCCCTTGGCGGTTTCGACCAGATTGGGGATCAGGTCGTACCGCCGTTTCAACTGCACGTCGATCTGGGCGTAGGCGTTCTTGAACCGGTTCCGCAGGGACACCAGCCGGTTGTACGCGGCGATGGCCCACAGGCCGATGAGGACGACGAGCCCGCCCAAGACGAGCAGGAAGATCAGAATGATGCCACCGAAGCTGACGCTGTTCATGATTCGTTCACTCCGCTTTGGTTGTCGTCCCGCAGCATCCCCGAAACCAGCCGAAGCGCAATTCCAATCTGGCGCCCGGGTTGCAACGGCCGGAGGAGCCGGAGGGCCAAACCGCCCGCTGAACGCGGTGCGCCCGGCCGGCGGCTTCGGCCCCTTGGCAGCCTGCGGCTTGTGCGGCTCACCAGCGCCGCACCTCGATCCACGTCGTGGCTTCGGGGCCGCGTTCGCCCACTTTGGCGGTCAGGGTGTGGCGACCCGGTTCGAGCCGGGCCCAGGCGCCCTCGTCGTCCTCGTGGATTTCGAGGGAGGGGCTCGACCAGAGGATGCGGTCCGGTCCGGCGGCTTGGAGGCGCAGCTTGCGCCCGTCGTCCGGCAGGTCGGGATCCAGAAAGATGACCGTGCCGGCCACGGGCCAGAGGATCCGGAGCCCGACGTCGTTTCGGCGCACCACCGCCAAGCCGGCCAGGGGGTTGTTCTGGCCCGCCAGCCACTCGGCGTACTCGGGCCCGAGCCGGACCCGGCCTTCGGCGTCGAAGTCCTCCGGGCTGGCCGCGGGCGGCGGCCGGTCGGCCCAGAAGACCTCGCGCACGGGGGCCCAGCGGGCGGGTGGCAGGTCCCGGGCATTGCGCCAATCGCGGGCGTGGTGGGCCGGGGGTTGGACGCGATGGCCGGTCAGGGGATGGACCCAGCCTTCGGCGACTTCGGGCGGGCGCCGGTACCAGGTGGTGTCCACCAACCGGTGGATCCGGAGAAAGACGTCCCGCAAGACGGGGCCGGCGCCGCTGATGCCGCTGATTTCCCGCATGGGCGAGCCGTCGAAGTTGCCCACCCAGACGCCGACGGTGAATTCGGGGGTGTAGCCGACGGCCCAGTTGTCGCGGAAGTCCGAGCTGGTGCCGGTCTTGCAAGCCACCGGGAAGGGCAGCGCCAGCGGGGAGTCGTGACCGAACTCGGCGGACCGGGCGGCGTCATCGTCGAGCACGTCGGCCACCATCCAGGCGGCAGCCGCGGAGAAGAGGCGGCGTTCCTGGCCGAAGGGTTCGTCTTCGAGCAACCGCCAGGGCCGCCAGACACCCAGCCGGGCCAGACAGGCGTAGGCATTGACCAACTCGAGCAACCGGACCTCGGCGTTGCCGATGGTCAGTCCCAACCCGTAGAACTCCGGTTCGCGTTCGAGCGTGCCCAGCCCGCACTCGCGCAACTTGCGCCACAGGACGGCGGGGCCGCCGATGGCGTCGAGCAGGCGGACGGCCGGGACGTTGTAGGAATTGGCCAGCGCCAGCCGCAGTCGCACCGGGCCATGGAACCGGCGGTCGTAGTTGACCGGGGCGAACACGCCGCCGCGGGTGGGCCAGCTCGAGGGGACGTCAGGCAGGACGTCGGCCGGCGAAGCGCCCTGTTCGAAAGCCAGGGCGTAGGTGAACGGCTTGAGGGTCGAACCGGCCGAACGGGCCGCCCAAGCGCCGTTGACCTGGCCGGCGACCGGGCCCCGGTAGTCGGGTGATCCCACCAGCGCCCGGACGGCGCCGGTGCGGTTGTCCAAAACGACGACCGCGCCGTGACGGACGTTGTGTCCGGCCAGGTCCGCCAACCGCGCCCGCAGGGCTTGTTCGGCGGCGGTTTGGATTTCGAGGTCGATGGTGGTCCGGACGCGGCCGGTGGCAGGCAGGGAAGGCCGGGTGAGTTCGCGCTGGAGCAGGAAATCGACGAAATGAGGGGCCCGGAACCGGCGGGCGGGAGCGGCCAACCGCAACGGCTCGGCGGCGGCCTGGTCGCGGGCGGTCGGGTCGATCCAGTGGTTGGCCAGCATGCGGTCGAGGACGAAGCGCCGGCGTTTGAGGGCCTGGCTGGGATGACGCCACGGATCGTGGCGCGAGGGCGCCTGGGGCAGGCCAGCCAACAGCGCGGCCTGGCCGAGGGTCAGCTCCCCGACTGGCCGGTCGAAGACGGCTTCCGCCGCCGCCGCCACGCCGCGGTTGCCCCGGCCGTAGTCGATCCGGTTCAGGTACGCCTCGAGAATCTGTTCCTTGGTCCAGACCCGTTCCAGTTTGAGCGCCTGCAAAGCCTCGATGACCTTCGCGCGGATCGTGCGCGGTCGGGGTTGGACGTTCTTGATCAACTGCTGGGTGATGGTGGAGGCGCCGGAGACGACCCTCCGGTGCCAAAGGTTTTGGGCCGTGGCGCGCAGGATCGCCGCCACGTCCACGCCCGGGTGCCGCCAGAACCGTTTGTCCTCGGCGGCAATGGTGGCGTCGATGAGCGTCTGGGGCACATCCTTCAGCCGGACCGGCCGGGAGACGAAGCCTTCGCCGTCGCGCAACTGCCGCAGCGGGCGTCCGTACCGGTCCAGGAACGCCAGAGGCGGCGGAGGCGGTTCGAAAAGGTCCGCTGGCAGGGGCACGTGGTCGATGGCCTTCCAGCCCGCCACAGCAGCCAGTCCCAGCACGATCACGACCGCTCCCAACCAACGCCAGCGGCGTCGCCGCCGCTTCCGGCCTGCAGGCAGGGGGCTTTTCGCCTTCGGTGAACCCATCGGCTTCATGGCCGGCCCTCCACTTCAAACCATCGGGCGGCGGTGTAGCCCCGGCGCTCCGGATCGTACATCGCCTCGGCCCGGGCGGACGGCGCGACCACCCGGCCGCCGCAGCGGACGCGCGTGACGTAACGCACTTCCCAGCTCCCCGCGGGCACGTGATCCGCGAAAAAGCGCACATCGTCCGCGACGATCTCCCGAAAACTCACCGGCAAACGCCGCGGGGCGTCGGGCTCGCCCGCCGGATCCTCCGGCGGTGGGGCGCCCGGCCTTTCGGCGCCTTGTCCCGGCA
>RFJD01000591.1 GCA_003695015.1 Verrucomicrobiota bacterium
CCGGGGCCGAGCTCGGGCGGCTCGGGCGTGTGCATCAGGGCGGTCAACTGGTTCCTCAGGTGTTCCGACATGGCCCCAGAATAACCCGCGGAAGGGATGGCGGCCAGTCAGCCACGGTCGGGCCGACGGCGAACGAGGCTTTCGGCGGGCGGCCCCGGACAGGCCCCGCCATGCCTGCCGCCAAGGGCTTCGGCCGGGCAAAACGAAACCCGGCTGCGAAGGCCGGGTTGTGTCGTTTCACGGGCCGGCAACCCTGATCGACGGCGGCTCAATAGAGCGGATCGTTGTGCTCCTTCTGCTTGCCCCAAACCGGCGGCACCGCCTCGGCATGGCCGTCCGGGAAGGCGCACACGCCCCGCCCTTTGTTGAAGTACTGGTCATAGGTCGTCCGCTCGGGAGAACCGATCGCGTGACGCGCGGAGATGTGGTTGCCGGGCGTGAAACGCCCGTCGTCCGCGCCGATGAAAGTGCCGGTGATGGGGCCCGGTCCGAGGATGGTGATGATGTGGCCCAGTTCCTCGACGAGCATCAGCTTCTCGGTGGGGCGTTTGATCCAAGTGATCTTGAAGTGCAACGGCGGGACGCCGATCCCGTACAGCGAGGACATGCCGTGATTGCGCCCGCCCTGCACGTTGCTCAGCAAGGTGTAGCTGTATAGGTATCCGTTGTCCTTCCGGCCGTTGTAGGTGCGGCCGGTGGTCAGCCACTCCCGCTCGCGCTTGAGGACGTCCTTGTCGCCCGGGCAGCGGAAGAGGTTGGCGTTGAAGTTGCCGATGTAGGGCGCAATGGCGCTGTGTTCCACGTTGGTGTAGTAGGACGGCGGCTTGCTCGGGTCGTTGCCCTGGCGGGGCTTGAGGTTCCAAAAAATCCAGTCCTCGACCATGGGCACGTAGGCGTTCTGGGAAGCCGTCCCGGGGAAGGTGTCGTTGAAGTCGTCGGTGTACATGATCATGGCCAAGCCGAGCTGTTTGAGGTTGCTGCGGCAGACGGCCATGTTGCCCTTGTCCTTGGCCTTGGAGAGCGCCGGCAACAGCATCCCGGCCAGGATGGCGATGATCGCGATCACCACCAACAGTTCGATCAGGGTGAAACCTTTTCTTTTCATGGCGGTTAAGATTGGCTTTCGAACGCATCATGCCCTTCGAGGCATGGCGATGTCAAGTTGCCTTCCCCGGGTGTGCGCGCAGATGAACCAACTCCACGCCGCCGCCCGCCCCGGACTTGTCCCTGCGCCGCCCATGGCTTAGAAGCCCCGCATGACGTGGCCGCCGGACTACCACCTGCACACCCCGCTCTGCCGCCATGCCGAAGGCTGGCCTGTCGAGCTGGCCGTTCGCGCCCGATCGCTCGGGCTCCGGGAAATCGGCTTCAGCGACCACGCCCCGATGCCGGATGCCGGGTTTGACGATTGGCGGATGGGACCGGAGGAGCTGGACCGGTACGTCGCGGAGGTTCAACGGGCCCGGACCGAGTTTCCCGAACTGACCATCCGGCTGGGGCTGGAGGTCGATTACCTCCCCGGCTTGGAGGATTGGATCCGCGAACTGGCCGCCCGCCATCCGTGGGACTACCTCATCGGCTCGGTCCACTACCTCGACCGCGAGTGGGCCATCGACAACCCAGCCCAAAAGGAACGATGGTCCGACCGGGACGTCGCCGACATCTGGCGCGCCTACGCCGAACGCGTCCGGCAGGCCGCCGACACGGGGCTGTTCCACATCCTCGGGCATCTGGACCTGTGCAAGAAGTTCGGCCACCGGCCTGAAGGCGACGTCCGCGAGTGGTTCCGGCCCGCCATGGAAACCGCCGCCCGGCACGGCACCGCCATCGAGCTCAACACCGCCGGCCTGCGCAAGGAATGCCGGGAAATTTACCCCTCCCGGGACCTGCTCGTCCTGGCCCGGGAATGCGGCGTGGCCATCACCTTCGGTTCCGACGCCCACAAGCCCGACGAAGTGGGGGCCGACTTCCCCGCCGCCCTGGCTCTGGCGCGGGAGGTCGGTTACGCCCAAAGCCTCCGCTTCGAGGCCGGGCGCGCCGTGCCGGTCCCGCTGCCGTCGCGCTGAGGGTTCAGAGCGGCTTGGCGCCCGACCGACGAGGGCGCCGGGGTCGCAAACTCCCCTGCCTCACTCCGCGGTCGCTTCCACCGGGGCAAATAGGACGCAAACCGGCCGCGGGACCGACAGGCTCCGGCCGGCGGGCTGCAGCCGGCCGGTCTTCGGATCGACGCGGAACAACACGATGTTCCCGGAATCCTGGTTCGCAGCCCAAAGCCAGCGTCCCTCCGGATCCAGGGCGAAATGGCGGGGCGTGCGGCCGCCCGTCGGCGTGTGGTCCACCAGCCGCAGCCGACCCTCCGGCCCGATAGCAAACACGGCGAGGCTGTCGTGGCCGCGGTTCGAGGCGTAAACGAACCGCCCGTTCGGGTGAACCGCCACTTCGGCGCAGGTGTTTCGGCCGGTGAAGCCGGCCGGCAGGGTGGATTGGGAATCGAGCGGCTCCAACCTCCCCGCTTCGCCGTCCCAAGCAAAGCTGGCCAGCGTACAGGCCAGTTCGTTGACCACGAACACCCGCCGGCCGTCGGGCGCGAAAGCCACGTGGCGCGGCCCGGACCCCGGCGGCAACTCCACCCACGGCGGATCGTTGGGGGCGAGTTCGCCGTGAACCGGATCGACCCGGTACACAAAGACCCGATCCACCCCGAGATCGGCCACCAGCAAGAACCGCCCATCCGGCGAGAAGGTCGCGCAGTGCGCGTGCGGGCCTTCCTGGCGGCGGGGATTCGGACCGGACCCACGGTGCTGGATGAACGCGGAAGCCGGCATCAGACCGCCGTCCACCCGGACCA
>RFJD01000592.1 GCA_003695015.1 Verrucomicrobiota bacterium
CGGTCCGGGCATGGCGTTTGGCCATCGAGAGGGCCGGCAGGAGCATGGCCGCCAGCACGCCGATGATGGCGATGACCGTCAACAATTCGACGAGGGTGAAGCCCCCCGAGCCAGGAGCCCGGGGACACGACGAAGGCCGGCTGGAGACAGTCGAGGTCATGACGGGTACGGGCTTCGGGTTCATGGCGATCGGAGTGGATAGCAGGACTCATGCCACCCGCGGCCGGAAGTGTCAAGCGCCGGGGAGATGATTTGATGGCTCAAAGTGGCCCGGGGAACCGATCGACCTTGGTCACCAGTTCGAGTCGGTTCGCATGGCATCGCCCATGTTTGGGCGCTCTTGACGCTCTGGGCCCTGGTTTGGGTGTGCAGAACGCGAGGCATGATAAGATCCAGACCACAGCTCCCGCAATCCCACGACAGCCATGAAGGCGGTGAACGCGATCAAAGCCGCATTGCCGAGTCCGCCGGGCAGCAGCGTTTGTCCGGTCCAAGGACCGAAGCAGCCGCAACTCGTGCCCGCACCGTAGATTGTGGCCGCCACGTGATACCAGCAGTACACAAGACCGATAGTGGCGGAGCAAAGCGCCTTGGTATGCGCCGACACGGTCCTGGAGAGCAGCAACAGCCCACAAATCGAATCCAATGCGATGGCAAGAGGAACGATCAAGCGCACACCCATGCCAAAAAGCGGGTCTTGGCCGAAGGGAAGGGGAGGGCCCCAAGCCAATCCGAGGACTTTAGTGCCGGCAGCGGCAAGCAGGACTGCCCCCGCGCATCGGTACCACCACGAGGTGAATCCTCGGAATGATCGGGGCCTCCCCTGGCCGGTCCGCAACCTCAAGGGCAAGGAGTTCCGTAGTCGCATGTTGCCTGGTACCCCCCCAACCGTGCCACGCTAACATACTGGCCGACACAGTCCGGCCCAATGGCGCAGTAGTACACGCAACGGGGAAGTGTCTCCGTGTCGTACCAGCCGGTGGATGCGAGTTTCACGAGCAAACGACTACCCGGGTAGACTACGGTGCCGTTATAGTTGCCATACCCAGGGCAGTTGGGGCTTGGGGCAGAGCAGGTGGCCCCCAATGGCGCGCAGTCGATCATCATGTCCGTATTACAGTAGTGAACCGTAGCAACGGCCACTGCCGCCAAAGCAGGCAACATGGCATGGAACCATCGAAGAACCGGGCCGGTTCTCATTTTTATAGCTGATCTTTTCATTTTTGTTTCCTTGGGTTGATGTTGGTCTCTTCAGGCCGGCATGGCTCAGGAGGCAGTCATACCGGCAAAAGGGTTGCGCTGCCGAGCCTCATTGGCCGTGAGCCCGCCTTCGTAAATAGCGAAACGCCGATGGGGCTAACAACAACAGCACCAGAACGGTGTAGAACAGGATCCGCCTGGGTGAGGCGGGGCTGTCTTGTGTTGCGGGGGCGGCGACAAGGTTGGTGACTCCTTGGGCATCGACGTAATAGAGCCCGTCCGCTGATACGCGAAGCCTGAAGGAGGCGGGCAAGGCGAAGGACTCCGGTTCAAACAGGGCGGGGTCCAGCTCCTTTTCGGCGACCTCGATACGGAGGTAGGTGAGCGTGTCCAAGGGGCGAAGAACTCCGTTTGTCTGCACCAAGAATTTGCGGACCATGAAGGGTAGATCGCGAGGTCGAGGCCCCGGCCGGTATTCGTAGTCGAGGCGATAAGTCCAAGTGCCGGGCTGCGACAGACGCGGATCATGCAACGTCTTGGTGAGCAGCAGACGATGGACCCGGCCCGATGGATCACGCTGGATCTGGCCGCTAAAACGGGATCGGATCAAGCGACCTTGGAAAGTGCGTTCGGACGCAAATGCGAAGGTGTCATCCGAGATCGACCATGTGCCGTAGATGTCCGGGCTGAGTGTGACGTCATTGATACCGAACAGGAGCAACTCGGTGAGTTCGGTTAGTTGCGCCTGTGCGCCCAAGCGCACCGCATTGTTGGTTGGGTCGGGATCTGCGTCTTGATTCCAAGTTGCCACAGCGCGAGCGATGCCGGCGACCGTCCACCACGTGGAGCCGCGGCGGCCGGCGGCGAGAAAAGCGGGATCGGAAGTGCTGGCCTTGGGTGAATTCGTCATTGGTTCCGGCGGCAGAAGTAACGACTCCAAAGAATTGGCTCGAGCCAGCACAAAGGCGTTGGTTGTGTATCGTACCAAGTAGTATTGGTCCGGGGGCTTGGTGGGACCTTCAGGGTACGCGCGTCGCACCACCATTTCCCGGACGGCAGGCGGATTGGTGAGAAAGCGAACGAGGTCCGTGCTGGTCGAGCGAGGCTCCGTTAGGATCGCAGGTGAGGCGGAAGAGGGTGGAAGGTCTCCCCCGAGCCCAGCAAGACACAGGGTGCCCAGGAATGAGACCAGCCAAGCGCCGGCACGAGGCCAGAGCCGGTTGCTCGATCCGGACAGCGTCAGGGAAGGTCCGCGATGATGTGGATGTGTTGTGGGGTGCATGCAGTTCATCGGTGAGGCGTCAGGGTGTACGGCAATGAGTCTGCTCCCCAATCGGCTCAGCCGTTGGGGTGGAAGGCAAGCCGAGGCCATTCGGATTTCCCTCTCGTGGACGGAGTGTTGAAGGGAGGTCTCAGCAGCCTTGCGCCCGTGGCGTTGCGCCCGTGGCGTTGCGCCCGTGGCCCTTGCAGCCAAGCAATGACCTCCACATGGAGCACGCAGCACATATTGAACTCCGAAGCTCACCTGTCAACAGTTGAATTTTTTTTGGGGGAGGATCGCTTTGCTTTGTGGCGGCGAGAACCAAGAGTGGCGCCATGAGGGCGAACCCGGTAGCTTCGGGGGCGCCATGATCGTATCGACGACTCCGACCATCGAGGGCCGGCCCATCCGCGAGTATCGCGGGGTGGTGACCGGCGAGGCCATCGTGGGGGCGAACATCTTTCGCGACCTGTTCGCCAGCATCCGGGACATCGTGGGCGGCCGTTCGGCGGCCTACGAGAAGGAGTTGCGCAAGGCCCGGGAACTGGCGTTTCAGGAAATGCAGGAGGCCGCGGCGCAAATGGGCGCCAATGCCGTGGTGGGAGTGGACATCGATTACGAAACGGTCGGCCAGAACGGCAGCATGCTGATGGTGAGCGTCAGCGGCACGGCGGTGGTGATTTGAATCGCACGGGGCCGACAGGCGCCAGCCAGCGGCGGGCACGGGCGGGCCGATGGCTAGGCGGGCGGGCGCCTGCCGCGGTGCTCAATCGGGGATCGGGTCGTCCGGCCCGATGGGTTTGCCTTCCCACCAAGGGCCGTCCTCACGCAATTCGATGAGCCGGATGACCGAGCCGGGCACGGGCGGGGTGTTGACGCGGGGAAGCCAGCGGGCGAGCCGCCGCTTGACGGGGCGGTACTCCGGCAGGGAGGCGAGGTTGGTCCAT
This sequence comes from Verrucomicrobiota bacterium, assembly GCA_003695015.1. Classification (GTDB taxonomy): domain Bacteria; phylum Verrucomicrobiota; class Verrucomicrobiia; order Limisphaerales; family J093; genus J093. Next base: position 3,409 of record RFJD01000592.1, read on the forward strand.
TCGTTGGGGTCGGCGGTCATGTCGTAGAGTTCCTCGCTGCCGTCAGCATAGCGGATGTAACGCCAGCGTTCGGTGCGGACGGCGTGGTTGTTCGGGCCGTGGGTGGTGATGGCCGGCCAGGGCCAGGGGGCGTCGGGCGCCTGGAGCAGGGGGCGCAGGGAACGGCCTTCGACGTTGGGCGGGTCCGGCAACCCGCAGAGGTCCGCCAGGGTGCGGTAGAGGTCGAGCAACTCGACCGGCCGCGCACAGCGGGCGCCGGACTGCACGCCGGGAC